>JAGQYU010000062.1 GCA_020435885.1 Flavobacteriaceae bacterium | reverse complement strand
GCCTCACGGTGGGTAAGTTGTACTTCTTCATCTTCTATAAATTGAAGCGTCTGTTTTGGAAAATTAAAAGTGTAACTTCCTATTTTATGAATATCAGCTGTTTTTTGAGAGTAACTTCTGTTCAGCAAATTATTGATGCGAACAATAAGTTCTTCCATACTGAAGGGCTTTTTGAGATAGTCATTGCCGCCAAGTGTGAAACCCTCAACCACATCTTTGGGCTGTGATTTTGCCGTTAGAAAAATAATAGGAATAGCCTCATTTTCAACTCTTATTTCTTTTGCCAATGTAAAACCATCTTTTTTGGGCATCATCACGTCAAGTACCAAAATATCCGGTTTATGGTTTTTATAAAAGGTGTGGGCTTCTTCACCATTTTGAGCCAAATGCACTTCAAAATTCCTAGTTTCAAGACTTTCTTTTATGATTTGTCCGAGGCTGGGCTCGTCTTCTGCCAAAAGTATTTTTACGGGTCTATCCATTGGGCAACGAAATTTTAAAAACAGTATGACCTGGTTTGGAAATCAGCGTAATTGTGCCCTCATGTTTTTCAATTATTTTTTTGGTGTAGAATAAACCAATTCCAAAACCTTTTACATCGTGAATGTTCCCTTTCGGAATACGATAGAATTTATCAAAAATCTTCTCTTGTTCTTTTTTATCAATACCCTCACCATTATCTGCAACTGTAATTTCAATAGTTTTTAGCAAACTCATTATAGCAATTTCAATATTGTTTCCACCATATTTTATGGCATTATCAATCAAGTTAGAAATTGCATTTTCGAAATGAAATTCATCAATCTCAAGAAATAAATTTTCCATATTAGATGAAAAACGTATTTGTTTATCTGATGAGATGATGTTGTATTTATTGATCAGTTTTTCTATCAGTTGAACTATATCAATTTTCTCTTTGCTCAATAGTAGGCTTTCACTGTCTAATGTAGCAGTTTCAAGCAATTTTTCTACCATGTTATGGAGCTTTTTAAGCTGTACAGAAGATATATTCAGGTATTTTTTTGTTTTTTCTTTATCGTTAGTTGCGTTAAAATTTTCCATGGCCTCAACGGCAGTTGAAATAGTTGTGATAGGCGTTTTGAATTCGTGGGTTATATTGCTGATAAGATCGTTTTTTATCTCGGCTAATTGTTTTTGCTGATTGATAACCTTGATCAAATAAAAAAGACTTGAAATAACTCCCAATGCTAGCAAAAAAGATAGAAAAATACCCATAGAACTTCTTTTTAAAGCTTCCATAGTGGGTTTGGTGTAATACATTTCTAATCGTTGCCCTTCCTTAAAAAAAGTAGATTTAGATGCTGCTTTACTGTCTTTAAGGTCACTTTGCAGAATGTTATAATTATGGAACAAGGTATCTCCTTTAAAATGCTTAAAGCCGTAATCTACATAAATATTTTTCTGAACCAGTTTTTTGGCGAGGATAGAATCTAAGGTTTTATATTCCAACGAATCGTTTAAAACGGCAATATATATGGTCTTTAATCCGGTAATTAACTTTATACTGTCAGCAGCTTTTTTGCCTTTAAAAACCTGAATTCTATTAATAGTATTATTTGTTGCATCTACGTGGATGCCTTCTTTGCCGAAGATGTTAGTAAACCCTTTTATTTTTTTATTCCACAGTGTATCTTCAGGTTTCGCTTTTTTATGGAGTTCTTTTTCAGTATTGGTAATTAAAGAATCTATTAAATGAGACTTAATATCATTATATTCTTTATAATTATCTGTAGTTAACGCTAGAGATTCAATACTAATATTGATGCTGTCATTTTTTGTTGTTGAACTCCCCATAAAAGTACTTAATACTTTACTGTCATTACTTGCATTCGGTTCTACTATAGTAAGGAAGTTCTTTTTAGAAATATTGGCATAATATTCTTCAATAGCATTATCTAGCCCAAGTTGTATCTCGTTGTAGATCTGCTGTTTGTTTTGCTCATAATTCTTATAATTCCAATACAACTGAACAGCAATAGTTATAATGATAGTTGCTGTAATCAAATAAAGTACCCAATTATATTTTCTTGTGTTCATGCTTCAAAAGTACACACTTAACATCAATAAAAATAGCGGCTTAACACTCGTTAACACTCATTAACCTAAAAGGAGTAGCTTATTTTTCATATTTGCCATGATAAAAAATTAAAAACAAATGAAAAAAATACTTTCACTTTTAGTAATGGTAAGCTTTATGACTGCCAACGCCCAAAATTTTCAAGGTAAGGCAACCTATAAAACACATAGAAAGATGGATCTTCAAATTAGTGGTGATAAAAATGCCCCTAATGAAGAAATGCAAAAACAGATACAAGAACAATTGCGAAAGCAATTCCAAAGGACCTATTTTTTAAATTTTACTCAGACAGAATCAACGTACAAACAAGAAGAGCAACTCAGCTCTCCACAACCTCAAGCAGCAGGAGTAGCTGTACAAATTGTGAGTGCAGGTAGTGGGCAGGATGTATTATATAAAAACCTGAAAGAAAATCGCTATGTAAATAAAGCTGAGATTATGGGTAAACGCTTTTTGATAAAGGACACTATAGCTAAGCAAGATTGGCAATTGACCGGCGAAACAAAAAGTATAGGCAAATATACATGCTACAAAGCCACATATAGTAGAGAAATAAATTATAAGGATATATCTGCTGTGGACGGAGAGGTTAAAGAAGAAGAAAAAACAAGAACTGTAGTTACTACCGCTTGGTACACACCTGAGATTCCTGTGAGTAATGGGCCTTCAAACTATGGCGGTTTGCCGGGGCTTATTCTGGAAATCAATGAAGATAAATTAACCATTGTTTGCTCAGAAATTGTAATGAATCCTGATAATAAAATTACCATTGAAGAACCTACAAAAGGTAAAGAAGTATCTCAAAAAGAATATGATGAAATCATGGATAAAAAACAGCAAGAGATGATTGAAAGGATGAGAAACAATAGACCTAGTAAAGATGGTAATACCATTGAGATAAAAATAGGCGGTTAGATTAAACCTTTAGCTTTTTTTTAAGTCTAATTCATTTTAAAATGAATTACTTTTAGAACATAAAAAGCTAATTATATGAAAGCCATCTATATAACAATTTTTGTTTTAATTACAAACGTAGTTGTTGCTCAACAAAATTTTCAAGGAAAAGCGATCTATCAATCCAAAACTACCATGGATATGAGCAATTTTGGAAATAGAGAACTAACAGAAGAGCAAAAAAAACAAATAGCCGAAAGAATGAAAAGTATGTTAGAAAAGACCTACGAACTTACATTCAATAGATTTGAATCTGTGTATAAAGAAGAAGAAAAACTAGAAACCCCCGGACAGGGAGGCCGTTTTGGAGGTATGATGCTTGGCAGTTTTACAGCCGGAGTTCAGTATAAAAATGTAAAAGATCATCTGTATATGCAAGATCAAGAGTTTTTCGGCAAACAGTTTTTAATAAAAGACTCACTTCCGGCGTTGGAATGGAAAATGGAAAATGAAACCAAACAAATAGGAAGTTATACATGTTTTAAGGCAACTGCCGTTAAAAAAGTAGATGAATTCGATTTTAGGAGCATGCGCAGAAGACCAGCTGATGAAGAAGATAAAGAGAAAAAAGATTCCACCAAAGCAAAAAGTCCGTTAGATGATATTCAAATCCCTGAAGAAATTGTTGTAACTGCATGGTATACCCCTCAGATACCTGTAAACCAAGGGCCTGGAGAATATTGGGGCTTGCCGGGGCTTATTTTAGAAGTAAGTGCAGACAGAACCACTATTTTATGTTCAAAAATTGTAATGAATCCAGATGAAAAAGACGAAATAAAAGCACCTGCAAAAGGAAAAGAAGTTACCAGAAAAGAATATGCCGAAATTATGAAGAAAAAAATGGAAGAAATGAGAGAAATATACGGAGGCAGAGGACGAGGGAATTTCCGTGGCAGACAATAACAACCCAATTAAAATTTTATGAAAAAAAATATTTTATCAGCCATTTTTGTATTGGCTTCTCTAACATCTATTGCCCAAATTTCTTTAGAAGGAACTGTTAAAGATACACAAGGAAATTTCTTAGAACTGGCAAATGTAATAGCAATCAACACTACTACCAATGCTCTTGATAGTTATGGTATTACTAACAGCAAAGGCCTGTTCAAGTTGAACTTGAAGGATAATACTTCGTATAAAATTCAGGTTAGTTATGTGGGTATGAAAACTTTTGAAGAGGCTATCACAACCGCGGGGCAAGACTTAACAAGATCTTTTGTGTTGGAGGAGGACAATACATTAAATGAGGTTGAATTGGTTTATGAAATGCCTGTTACCGTTAAAGGAGATACTATTGTGTACAATGCCGATTCTTTTAAAAGCGGCACAGAGAAAAAGCTAGAAGATATATTGAAGAAATTGCCGGGAGTAGAGATCAATGCTGATGGAAAAATAGAAGTTGAAGGTAAAGAAGTTACCAAAGTAATGGTAGAAGGCAAAGATTTTTTTGATGGAGACACCAAATTGGCTACTAAAAATATTCCTGCTGATGCGTTGGATAAAGTTGAAGTATTAAAGAATTATAGTGAAGTAAGGCAACTTAGTGGTGTAACCAGTAATGAAGATAATATTGCACTGAATATAAAGCTAAAAGAAGGGAAAAAGAACTTTTGGTTTGGCGAAATTACTGCCGGAGTTGGATTGGACGAACGTTATTTGGCACACCCAAAATTATTCTATTACAGCCCAAAATACAGTATCAACATTATAACGGATCTTAATAATATTGGTGAAATACCTTTTACACGTAGAGATTATTTCAACTTTACGGGAGGTTTCAGAGGAGCTAACAGAAACAGTGGTACTAATTTTAATGTATCAAGTAGCGATATGGGTTTCCTAACCATGAGAAATGACAGAGCAAAAGCTATTGATACTAAGTTTGGAGCAGCAAACTTTAGCTATTCACCCAAAAAGACATGGGATTTAAGTGGTTTTGCTATCTTTTCAGGAAGTAGAACAGATATGCAAGAAAGCAGTTTTAGACAATATGTACAGTCTGAAACAGGTGATGCTACACCTCCGGATGAAGCAACTTCAAGCAACACACATCAAAAAAGTGATTTAGGGCTTTTTAAATTGAGTTCCAGTTATAAACCCAATGCCAACAATCATTTTGATTATGATATTTTTGGTAGGGTATCCAAGCAAAGAGAATATCAAGATTTTTATTCTTCGGTATTACAAAATATTGATGAAATTCAAGAGCAGAATCCTTTCAGCATCAATCAAAATTTAAATTATTATTATACACTTAATGATAAGAACATTTTTGCGTTGGAAGCTCAGCACTTATGGCAGGATGAAGATCCATTTTACAATGCGGCATTAGAGCAAACAAGTCAATTTAAATTTGCAGACTTTTTAGGGTTGGATACTAATCAGTCTGGATATAACGTAGCTCAAGATAAGCGTGTTAAAACAAATAAACTAGATGCAAAATTAGACTATTGGTATGTATTAAATCAGAAGAGTAATATCAATTTTACTTTTGGTACATTATTCAGTAAACAACAATTTGATTCTGAGATTTATCAAATTTTGGATAATGGCAACACGTATTCTTTAGATAATGCTCAAGGTGATGTTGTAAATGATATTACGTATAATTTCAGTGATCTGTATTTAGGGCTTCATTACAGGGTTAAAACAGGGATTTTTACCATTACCCCGGGGCTTTCAATACATAATTACAATACAAAGAACATACAGTTTAACACAGAAACCAAGGATAATTTTGTAAGAGTGTTGCCTGATTTTAATACGAGGATACAGTTGAAAAAAAGTGAAAATATTAATATAACTTACAGAATGCAAACCACTTTTACAGATGTGAATGAGTTGGCTGAAGGGTTGGTTTTTAATAATTACAACTCACTTTTTCAAGGGAACAAAGAACTTGAAAACTCACTGGCACATAATGTAAATGTAAGTTACTTTAGTTTTAATATGTTTAACTATACTAACGTTTTTGCATTTGTTAATTATAGTAAGAGAGTAGATCAAATTAGAAATCAATCAGAGTTTTTAACTATTCCAAACCCTGATTATCCCATTAATTCTAATGAAGAGTTCTTACAGACAACCAACAGAATTTCAACACCTTTTAATTCAAACTTTGCAGATGAAACAGTATCGGCTAATGGTCGTTTTGAACGTGCTTTTGGTAAAATAAAAGCTTCGTTAGGTGGTAATTTTTCATACTCAAAATTTAATCAGTTTGTAAACAATGAGCGTAGTGTTAATGAATCATTCACTCAATCATATAATACCAGAATAACTACCAATTTTAAAACGGCTCCTAATGTGGAATTAGGGTATAATCTTTCCATAAATGATTATCAGCAAGGAGGAGGAACAAATACCTATTACACTCATAGGCCTTTTATTAATGTAGATGCATACTTCTTAAAAGGGTTCAGGTTTACTACAGATTTTTCGTATTATAATTATAAAAATAAAGAAGAAACACTCAATAGTTATAGTTTTTGGGATGCAGAACTTTCCTATCAGAAAAAAGATACAAAGTGGGAATATACATTGGGTGTTACGAACTTGTTAGATACCAAATCCTTAAATCAGGATAACACAAACGCATTATATTTTAGCACTAGTGAGTATTTTATCCAGCCTCGTTATGTAGTACTAAGTGTTAAGTATGATCTGTAGTTTTTAATTTAATATCTTTAGCTCCAAAATTGATTTGGATTGATAATTCCTTTTGAACCGTCACTTTTTGGAGTTAACATAAATATTCACCTTATACTTGAATATGCAGCTTTTTTTATAGCCTTCAGATATTATGTATTTCTGAGGAAAAAAAGTAATGATGTTATTTCACAAAACGACAGGCTTTCCATTATTTTAGGAGCTGCCATAGGGGCTTTGGTAGGTTCCAGAGTAATGGGTTTTCTTGAAAATCCATTGGTTGATCTATCTAATGCTTCGTTAATTACGCTTCTAAATACAAAAACCATTATGGGAGGCTTGTTTGGAGGCTTGATGGGTGTAGAATTGACTAAAAAGATTATTGGCGAAAAACATTCGTCTGGAGATCTTTTTACATTGCCTATAATAGTTGGTATTTTTATTGGGAGGATAGGTTGTTTCCTTTCCGGAATCAATGAATTTACCTATGGAGTTTTTACTGATTCTTTTTTAGGAATGGATTTAGGTGACGGCCAGAAAAGACATCCTTTAGCTCTCTATGAATTGATTTTTCTCTTAGTTTTATTTTTTGGTTTACGAAAGGTTTACCAAAGTGGAAACTATGTACGCGGAGATGTTTTTAAATATTTTATGATACTGTATTTTGGATTCCGTTTTTTTATGGAATTTCTGAAACCTAATGTTTTTTATGTAGTTGGACTGAGTTCTATTCAGATATTGTGTTTAATTTGCTTACTTTACTACTATAAAACAATATTGAAATTTTTTAGAAATGCCGGTCAGAAAATATAATTATTATGATTTTACGCTAAGTCTTTGCCCCACTTGTTTAAAAAGAGTTGATGCAAAGATTGTATTTGAGGATGAGAAGGTTTATATGTTAAAAAGGTGTAAAGATCATGGAAATTCTAAAGTGTTGATTGCAGATGATGTTGAATATTATAAAAACATCAGAAATTATAACAAACCATCTGAAACTCCCTATAAATTTAATACAAAAGTACATTACGGTTGCCCCTATGATTGTGGCTTGTGTACTGACCATGAACAACATTCTTGTTTAACTATTGTAGAGGTTACAGACAGATGTAATTTAACTTGCCCTACCTGCTATGCAGGCTCATCACCAAGTTATGGTAGGCATAGAACATTGGATGAGATCAAACAAATGTTAGACACCATTGTAGCAAATGAAAAAGAGCCTGATGTAGTACAGATAAGCGGAGGGGAACCAACTATACATCCGCAGTTTTTTGAGATTTTAGATTACGCAAAAACATTACCAATTAGGCATTTAATGCTCAATACAAATGGTATCCGTATTGCAAAAGAGAAAGAATTTGCAAAGCGATTAAAAGAATACTCACCGGATTTTGAGATATACCTTCAGTTTGATTCTTTTGATGATGCAGTTTTACAACAACTCCGAGGAGCTTCGCTAAGCGAAATCAGAAAAAAGGCTATAGAAAACCTTAATGAATTAAACCTTTCCACTACCTTGGTAGTAACACTTCAAAAAGGGTTGAATGACAGTGAAATAGGTAATATTATTGAATATGCTTTACGGCAGAGAAGTGTTAGAGGTGTTACATTTCAACCTACACAAATTGCCGGTAGAATTGAAAATTTTGATCCGGAAACGGATAGGATGACTCTTACGGAAGTGCGTAGAAAAATCTTAGAGCAAACATCTATTTTTAAAAAGGATGATTTAATTCCTGTGCCTTGTAACCCTGATGCTTTGGTAATGGGCTATGCACTAAAAATTGATGGAGAGGTTTTTCCACTGACCAGATATGTTAATCCAGCTGATTTATTAAATAACAGTAAAAATACTATTGTGTATGAGCAAGATAGTACTTTGCATGGAAAGATGATTGATTTATTCAGTACCGGCAATTCAGTTGAATGCGCTGAGGAAAATTTAAAATCCATAATGTGCTGTTTGCCAAAGATAGAAGCACCTAACTTAGGTTATGATAATTTATTCAGGATCATTATTATGCAGTTTATTGATGCTTACAATTTTGATGTGAGAGCCATAAAAAAATCATGTGCGCATATTGTTGATAAAGATTATAAGATCATCCCTTTTGAAACCATGAACCTTTTTTATAGGGATGACAAAAAGGAAGTAGTAAAAGCAATTCAAAATGAACTATAAATGTCTGGAATTTTAATCATCTTAGCTATCATGTTTGGGCCTCCGGCTTTGTTCTTTTACTTGGGTTATAATGCCAAAAAGAATAGAAGTGAAGACCCTAATGTTAAAATTTTTTATATTATTGCTATAGTATATTTAATTGTTGGGTTTGGTATTTGTGGAAGTTTGTTAGTATCCTTTTAATATGTTTTTAGGATGATTTATTTAGAAGTTGGAAATTTAGACGGCTTAATTTGGTTGATATTGGCTATCATGTTTGGCCCTTCGCTTCTGTTATTTTTAATAGGTCTTGCGGTTTTAAAAAAGCATAAAAAAGCTGCTAAAATTTTATTCATTTTAGCAGCCTTGTATCAGTTAATTAGTTTAGGTATCTGTGGCTCTATGATGCTTTAAAAAGTAACTTCACTTTCTACAACTTCTTCGCCTCTCTTTACTTTTACTTTAGTGGTAGCACCTTTTTCAAAGGCAGATAATGCCTTCATATAACTCATCATGTCCACAATAGTACTATCGCCAAGTTGAATAACAATATCACCTTTTTTAAGTCCGGCTTTTTGGGCAGGTTTATCTTCGCTAACTCCATCAATTTTCATGCCCTTGCCATCATACATATAGTCAGGTACTACACCTAGTGTAACTTTAAACCGTGGAGTATCATCACTTTCATTTTTGGTCTTTTTAAAGGCAAGTTCTCCGTTATCATCCAAATCAGTAATGATATTATAAATATAATTGGAAATGGTTTCCATACCTTCATAGTTCAGCTTATCTGAATCATCGCTAGGCTTGTGATAATCTTCATGTTGGCCTGTAAAGAAGTGTAACACAGGAACATCAGCCAAATAGAACGAAGTGTGATCTGAAGGCCCAACCCCTGATTCTTTTTCTATCAGTTTAAATTTATCATTGTGCGCATTGATCACTTGTTTAAAGATTGGTGAAGTTCCTACACCATACACTGCTAAGGTGCTGTCTGCTTTTAATCGGCCAACCATATCCATATTCAACATATAGTTAATAGAATCTACCGGAATAGTAGCATTTTTTACGAAGTAATTTGAGCCTAGCAAACCTATTTCTTCACCAGAAAAGGAAAGGAATAAATAGTTGTTACTTGTATTGGTGTTTTTCAATTTTCCGGCAAGGTTTAACATTACTGCAACACCACTGGCATTGTCATCCGCGCCGTTGTGTATTTGCTTGTCTTCACCTCTGTACAAAGAACCTTCCTCGCCATAGCCTAAATGGTCATAATGAGCTCCGATAACAATAGTTTTAGAGGCATTATTATCAATATAGCCAACAATATTTGTTCCGGTAACGGTGCTATCTGAACTGGTTTCGGTAAACGTAGCTTTTTCGTGGGGATTCTTTTTAGGCTTGAATGTAAATGTTTGTAAATAGCCATCAGTTCCTTTAGGAGCTATGCCCATTTCTTTGAATCGTTTGGCGATGTATTCGGCTGCCATTTTTTCGCCTTCAGTTCCCGTGCCACGGCCTTCAAGCTTATCATCAGCTAAAAAGGTAACGTCTTCTTTTATCTTATTTTCAGGCACATAGGCCTTCTCGGTTTTGCATGCTGTAAATGCTATAAAAAACAATATAAGTATGGATAGTCGTTTCATTATAAATAGTATTTTTACCAAAATTACTAATAAATAATAATCTGATGAAGTATAAATACCTTTTCTTATTAGCCTTTGCGGTACTTTCTTGTAAAAATGATAAAAATTCTCAGGCTGAAACAACTCCCGTTGAAGAAGTAAAAATTGATACAATGCTTACGTATTTGATATATCCAGAGGAAAAGCATTTTAAAACATTAAAACAAGTAACACATGGTGGAAACAATGCGGAGGCTTATTGGAGTTTTGATGACAAACAACTGATATTTCAATCAGATTTTAAGAAGTGGGGTGTTAGTTGTGATCAAATGTTTTTGATGAATGCAGATGATGTTTTTGATAGTATAGCCCCGCCAATGATTAGTACTGGAAAAGGACGTACAACCTGCGCCTACTTTTTACCCGACAATAAATCTTTTGTATATGCCTCTACACATTTAGGTGGTGATGATTGCCCAGAAACTCCACTGCGAAGAGAAGGAAAATATGTATGGCCTATCTATGATAGTTACGATATTTTTATAGCAGACCTTGAGGGGAATATTACTAAACAACTGACAACTGAAAAAGGCTACGATGCCGAAGCAACTGTTTCGCCAAAAGGAGATAAAATTGTGTTTACTTCTACCCGAAATGGTGATATAGACTTATATACTATGAATTTAGACGGTTCTGATGTACAACAAATTACAGATGAATTGGGTTATGATGGTGGAGCTTTCTTTTCGCCGGATGGCACAAAAATTATTTTCCGTGCTTCTAGGCCAAAGACACAGGAAGATATTAAGGAGTACAAAGACTTGTTGGCCGAAGGATTAGTGCAACCTACTCAAATGGAACTGTTTATTTGCAATGCCGATGGCAGTGAGCTACGTCAATTAACTAATTTGGGTAATGCCAACTGGAGCCCTTTCTTTCATCCATCGGGAGAAAAAATATTATTCTCTTCTAATTTTGAGGCAGAACGCGGTTTCCCGTTTAACCTATATATGATAGACCTTGACGGGAAGAATTTAGAACGGATAACTCATAGTGAAACGTTTGATGCTTTTCCTGTGTTTTCGAATGATGGCAAAAAATTAATCTTCTCTTCAAACCGTAATAACGGCGGAGGGCATGATACCAATCTATTTATCGCCGAGTGGGTAGATTAACACCGTCATTACGAGCGTAGCGAAGTAATCTCTTAATTTAGAGTTAGTAACTGCCAGATTGCCACAGCAAATTTTATTTGCTTCGCAATGACAAAATAGTGTAACGTCATTACGATCCCGAGTACTTGGGAGAAGTAATCTCAAAAAATAGTCATGGCTGAGTTTTTTGCAGACAAAGAGTTTAAAAACATAAATAGCTTAGAAAAAGGCGAATATGATAGTTGCCGTTTTATACAATGCAATTTTGAAGAAGTTCATTTAGCTACAATTACTTTTACTGACTGTAAATTTGTGGACTGCAATTTAACCAATGCTAAACTGAATGAGACTTCATTACATGATGTTGAGTTCACAAATTGTAAGCTGGTGGGCATTCATTTTTATAAGTGTGGAGGTTTTACTTTTTCTGCGAGTTTTGACCATTGTCAATTAAATTTAGCTTCCTTTTATGGTATGAATTTGGCTAATACTAAATTTTCTGATTGTAATTTACAGGAAGTAGATTTTACGGAAGCCAATTTATCAGGGCTTACGTTGCATAATTGTGATTTAGGTAGAACTGTCTTTAGTGATACCAATTTAGAAAAAGCAGATTTAAGAACAGCCTATAATTTTAGCATAGACCCCGAGCATAACCAATTGAAGAAAGCTAAATTCTCTTTGCAAAATGTAGCTGGGTTGTTACAGAAGTATGGGGTGGTGTTAGAGTAATAATTTGTTTATTTGCCGCGTATGTTTAGTCTTAAAGTTAGTAAAAAGCAATGTAATGGTGTGGACTTTGTTAAGTGTAGTATTTTAATAATAATTTAGAAATTGATATACAATGTGTTTCCCATCAGGATCATCCCTATTTTTAGGCCTGTAAACAAGTTGACAATTATAACCATTTAGTTTATAAACATCATTTTTCTCAAATAACCTTTCCTCTGTGTATGCATATGTCCACTTATCAAATCCAACTATCTTTTTTAGCATCTCGATTACTTTGTCATTTCCTGTTCTAATAGCTATGGATTCAATGTTATTAAATTCATTATAATAGATGTCTACAGTTATCTCTTCTTTATAAAGTAAATTCAGTGACTTTCCTAATTTTCCATCTTCATTATATTCATTTGACTTATATAAAGTAAAGCCACTTTTAGACATTAAACTTTTCATTTGCTTGGTGCCAATAATCGAATCTGTTTTTAGAGGCAATTGAGAATATAATTGATTACTAAAACTAACGAAGCATATTATTATAATTATTCTTTTCATTTGATTATTCAATATTAGACACAACGTTTGGGATATGGTCTCATTTTAGTAAGTTAAATCCACATCGATATGCGAAGTTAACTGAAAATAAATTTAAAATCAATAAAAAGTTAACATGAAGTTTTATGATTCAGCATCTTGTCATTTCGAATCCAAAATTTTTTGGCGAGAAATCTAAAATTTAGTAAGTTTTAGATTATCTGAGATTCCTCAATCACTTTGCTTACTTTGGGAGTGTAGTATAGCAATCATTCAGTTTACAGTACTGTTTTACTTGGCTAATAATGAATTGATAATAGCATCTACTTCAGCAAGGGAAAAATTGCCGTTTATCATGATGCGTCCTTCGAGGATGGTACTAGCAACTACAGGAGCAGCAATTATTTTATTGTTTACCACAATCGCTATCGGTTTTTGAATATTCTCTTTAGTAAGCGTTAAAATTTTTCTGCTCCTTCTTTGTTTAGTTCTATTAATATAGCAGGTCTGTTAAGCTGATCAAAGACACGTGTTGCTTTGGCGATGTCATTTGTTCTTACAGCAGGCTCATCAACTAGTTTTAAGGTATCGATAGAAAAGCCATAACCCACTTTAGCAGGATTGTAATTTTTGGTTGCATAGAAACCATTGATCTTTATTTTTGTAAACTGTCATTTTTATGGGTTCTTGTTTGCGCATAATTGAACAAGGTACTGAGGATCAAAAAAAGCGATAAATAAACTTTCATAAAATGAGAAAATTAAAACAACATATTATAATACCTTTCAATTTCACTTTCTAATTGTTCCAAACTGAATGTACGGCTTTTTTGTATAGTGAGTTTGCCGTCAAAAAAGACTAAAACAGTTGGTATAACAAATACTGAGAGTTGTGCTGCAATTTCAGGAGCAAGGCTTGTATACACATAATGTAACTCCATTTTTGGGAATTGCTCGATAACTAGTTTTTCTAACTTTGGACCTACATTTTCTCCAACATTGCAGGTACCATCCGTAATATAGAGTACAAAAGCAGATTGCGTTTGCTTCAGTTGGTCAAGTTCTGCTAAAGATGTAAGTGTAGTAGGTGTCATATTAAAATAGAACGCCATTTAGAACCCAATTACTTGAATTTACAATGACGTTCTAAAATTTGTTACAATCCAAAAGCCGTTTTGATCTTATCTACATAATCCAGTTTCTCCCATGTAAAGAGTTCAACTTCCATTTCTACTCTTCCGCTATATGGGCTTTCATATACTTTTTTCACCTTTTGAGGTTCTTTTCCCATATGGCCATAAGCAGCTGTTTCCAAATAGATAGGATATCGTAATTTTAAACGTTCTTCTATTGCCGCAGGGCGCATATCAAAAATAGCGCTCACTTTATTAGCAATTTCGCCATCACTCATACGTACATTGGCACTACCATTTGTATTAACATAAATGGAAGTTGGTTTTACAACACCAATAGCGTAGCTGATTTGTACCAACACTTCATTGGCAACACCTGCTGCCACCAAGTTTTTAGCAATATGTCTAGCTGCATAAGCAGCACTTCTGTCCACTTTACTAGGATCTTTACCGGAGAAAGCACCACCACCATGAGCTCCCTTGCCTCCGTAGGTGTCTACAATGATTTTACGTCCTGTAAGTCCGGTATCGCCATGTGGGCCGCCAATTACAAATTTACCTGTAGGATTAATGTGATAGTTGATCTTATCATTGAACAGTTTTTGCACATATTCTGGTAATTGAGCTTTAACACGTGGTATTAAAATTTCAATGATGTCTTTTTTGATCTTAGCCAACATTCTTTCATCATTATTATCAAAATCATCATGTTGTGTTGAAACTACGATGGTATCAATACGTTGTGGCACATTATCATCATTATACTCAATAGTAACCTGACTTTTTGCATCAGGGCGTAAATAAGTAATATCATAATTCTCTCTACGGAGCTCAGCTAGTACCTCTAAAATTTTATGAGAAATATCCAATGCCAACGGCATATAATTAGCAGTTTC
>JAGQYU010000331.1 GCA_020435885.1 Flavobacteriaceae bacterium | reverse complement strand
TCCCAAACCGCTTTGCTCTGGGTGTGCTCATAAGCCTTAGATAGGGCCACCAAGGTTTCTAGATGTACCCACCATAATTTTTGATCCCATTCCAACTGCTGTGGTGGTGCCCCTTTGGCATCCATAAAATAGAGAATGCCACCATATTTTTCGTCCCAACTGTAATTTAAGATGCTTAAAATAACCTGAGTGGCTTTTTCAATGAGGGCCTTGTCGTTTTTACGAACGGCTATGTCCATCATAAACCACATAGCCTCAATACCATGGCCAGGGTTTAACAAACGCCCGTTAAAGCTATCGTGGTGGCTGCCGTCTGATAGTACATTTTCGAAAATCAATCCGGTTTTTTTATCCAAAAACACTTCCATAACCTGATGGATACTGTAATTGATTGTTTTTTCTACTTCCTCTGGCTCTAAAATATCCTCAAGTTCCAACACTAAGTTAGACAAGATCATGGGCAGCGAAAAGCCTATTAATGGTCTGGCATCTGTGTTTTTCTCATACAAGCCTTTAGGATTGTCCTTTCGTCTTAAAATATTGAAATAGGTTTTTTTGGCCAGTTCCTTAATTTCATCGTCGGTAGAGGCAATGGCATACTGCGCAAAGGCCATAGCGGCAAAACAATCTGAAAAAATGTTGTAAGCCTTAACCAATGGTTGGCCATCGGCGGTGGTAGAGAAATAGAAATTTCCATCTTTGTCCATAGCATGGTTTTTTAAAAAATCTACCCCGGACTTGGCAATAGATAGCCAATTAGCGTTTTGTTCCACATTGTTGTACAGCATAGAGAACATCCAAGCTTGTCTACCCTGAAGCCAAATAAATTTATCGGTGTCGAATACATTCCCTGTTCTGTCTAAACAGGTAAAATACCCGCCATTGGTTGTGTCTAATGAATGTTTTTCCCAAAAAGGTATTACATTCTTAAGTAAAGTATCTTTATAAAGTTTAGCATATTTCATTTTTATTATGTATTACATAATACAAATTAACTAAATTTATATCATATGACATAAATATTTTTCCTACTTTTACTTTATAAAAGTATTTAATACAAGATGCAGAAAAAAATTAAAATATCTCCAATAGAAAATTTATCGCTGGTAGATGAAGTTGAAATAAGGATTACAAAATTTATTAAAGATAATAATTTAAAAATTGGTGATTCGATTCCTAAGGAATTAGAATTTGCAGAGGCCTTAGGTGTAAGCCGAACAGTAGTCCGTGAGGCTATATTACGTTTGAGAACTATTGGAATAATAGAATCTCGCAAGCATAAAGGTATGGTGATAACACATCCTGATATTATTCAGAATTTTGAGAAGGTTCTAGGAACTAATTTATTGGGTCATCAAACCCTACATGATATTTTTGAATTAAGACTTATTTTGGAAATGGGAATGGCAGATCTCCTTTTTGCAAGAAAAACGGATGAAGACATTGAAGAATTAGAAAGAATAGTTAGTAATGAAGAAAAAAATAACCATAATTCTACAATTTTTACTCTTGATTTTGAAGTAGCTTTTCATAGTAAACTTTACATGATTTCTAACAACCTTACTTTACAAAGATTTCAGGATTTATTACTACCAGTTTTTGGGTATGTACATGCAAATATGTTGCCGGATGCTGAGAAATTTGAATACTCTTCAGGAAAATTTGTAACACATCGAGATTTACTTACTCAACTTAAAGAGGGAAATCCTGAATCCTTTAGAAAAGCTATGAGACAACATCTAGAACCTCATTTCGAAAGAATACTTAAATTAATAAAAAAGGAGGGTCATAATAATTATAAAATTTGAGTCTTTTTTGTTGATAGTATACTCATATACTCTTTTATCCCTAATTTATCAATTTCCATTTCTATTATATTAAGATCCTTATCGGACAAAGTGGCGTGAGGAAATCTGCTTGGTCCTAAATCTAATCCCAATTGTTTCATATAACTTTTACCTCCACCATTAAATCCTCTGATGCGGCCAAGCAATTCAACAAATTGTAAGACCATACCTTGTAATTCAGATGCTTTTTTCATGTCACCTGCATCAAAAAAACTTTTAATATTCAAATAAAGTGGAGCCAAATGGTTATAAGTACTTCCCACCCAACCACGAACTCCAAAAGGCA
>JAGQYU010000330.1 GCA_020435885.1 Flavobacteriaceae bacterium | reverse complement strand
TGAATTTAAAATTCACTAATTTTGAACCAATATTTTAGTGCCATGTTACAATACGAAACTCAGTTGTTAATTAGTTTTATTACAATTATCATACTTATTTTAATTGCCCAATTTACACGCAGGGGTATTCGAAAATTTGCTAAGGTAAGATCATTAGACCCAAACAGGAAAAAAATTATTCTAAACCTTTTTTATATTGTTATTTATATAATAGCAGCTCTGGCTCTTGCAATCATCTGGGGCTTTCAGTTGAGAGATTTTACTGTTTTTGTATCATCAATATTAGCCGTACTTGGCGTTGGTTTTTTTGCCCAATGGTCTATACTTTCAAATTTAACCGCCAGCGTAATTCTCTTTTTTTATCATCCTTTTAGGATTGGCGATAGAATTAGAGTAATTGATAAAGATTATGATTGGGTTGGTGAGATAAAAGATATTACAGGTTTTTTTGTTTTTATGAAAACCGATAAAGGCGAAGATATTTCCCTGCCCACATCGTTAGTTCTGCAAAAAGGAATAGAACTTTTAAGAACTAAAACCGATAAAGAAGATATTGAAGAACATTTTTAAGGTGTAGAAGAGGATACTTGCAACACTTTACCATTGTAATATTTATGTCCTTTTAAAGCAAAATCCTTTATATACAATGCCATTTCTTTAGCAGTTACAGGCGCTTTATAATCAGGGAAAGCCTCAGCTAACATTTCAGTTTGAACAGCACCTATAGCCAATGTATTACATGCTATCTTTTTATCTTTAAACTCTTCGGCCAGTAATTCCATTAAGGTTATTACGGCTCCTTTTGAAGAGCTATAAGCTACTAAACCTGGGAACTTCATACTACCTTGAATTCCTCCCATGCTGCTAATTGCAACTACATGGCTATCTACCGAAAAATAATCGAGTAAAACTCTTGTTAATTCAGCAACAGCAAACACATTTACTTTATATACTTCCATAAAATCGGTTGTAGAGGTTTTAGTAAAAGGTTTGTTTAACAACTTCCCCGCATTGTGAATTAGCACATCTACTTTTTGCCAATTTTTCTCTACAAATGATTTTACTTTTTGTAATTCTTCTTCTTCCGAAATATCAATTGAAAGTACCGAAGCATTTCCAAATTCTTTTACTATTGGTTGTAAAGGATCAAGATTTCTGGAAACACCTAGTACTCTATGACCCTCCTTTACAAATAGCTTAAACAACTCATATCCAATACCTCTGCTAACTCCCGTAATAATGATATTCTTTACTTCTTTACTCATGCATAAATTGTTTAATATATCTTAAGTTCAAAAATACTATTATTAGCATCATAGTATTTGATTGAATCTAAAAAAGGTTTTTTATTAATTATTATAAAGTTTTAATCTTTATTCGTCTATAAAAATTGTCATTTAATCTCTAAATGTCATTTGTATGTATATAATGCAATAATACACATAAAAAACTGTACGTAATTTGATATTACTAATGTAAGTAGATAACTTTTAAAAACCTAAAACAATGAAAAATCTAAAGACAATTTTAATCGGAGTTTTTACAATTACTTCAATAACATTAAGTGCACAAAATCAGCAAAATAACAGAAATCATAATACTGTTAGTAAAAAAACTGAAGCTAAAAATGATAAAAGAACTATAACTGTAACTCAGCCATCTAGGAACGAGGCTAAAAAAATAAACACTTCACAAATTAAATATAGAAAGGATAAACCCGAAGTTGTTGCTGTACGCTCTACTAATAAACCTAAAATGGACGTAATAAACTATA
>JAGQYU010000329.1 GCA_020435885.1 Flavobacteriaceae bacterium | reverse complement strand
GAGATGGCCAATCCTTGGAAAATTGGATCGAATAATATGATAGAGGCTCCAATTACCACAGCTCCTGTTGTTAGTAAGATAGGTGTAGTACGTACAGCACCTGCATCAATAATGGCTTGTTTTAATGGAATACCATCGTTTAATCGGATCTCAATAAAGTCTATGATCAATACGGAATTACGAACCATAACTCCTGCCAAAGCAATCATTCCGATAAATGAAGTTGCTGTAAAGAAAGCACCTAATGCCCAGTGACCTAATACAATACCAATTAATGAAAGTGGAATAGCCAACATCATTACAATTGGTGTTTTGAAGTTTTGGAACCATCCAACAATCAACATATAAATGATAATAATTACCACTAAGAAAGCAGTACCCAAATCGCGGAAAACTTCTAAGGTGATTTGCCATTCACCATCCCATTTTACAGTAAAATCAGACTCATCAGAAGGTTGCTCCATATACAGTTCATTTACTTTATACCCTTTAGGGAGCTCCATCTGTTGTAATTTTTCATTCATACCTAAAATGGCATATACAGGGCTTTCCAACGCTCCGGCCATATCGGCAGTTACATAGACTACACGTTTTTGATCTTTGCGGTAAATGGTTTTTTGTAGTGTATCTTTTTTAACTTCTACCAGATCACTCACAGGAATGGTTATTCCTCTACTTGATTTGATCTTAATATTCTGAATATCTTGCAGAGAACCTTTGTCTTCATCATCCAAGGCTAATACAATTCCTACGGGTTCATGAGCTGTTTCATCATATAATTTAGATATAGGATACTCAGTCATAATGGTTGTAACCGTACCTACCACTTGTTGCGGTGCTACACCATGAAGCATAGCTTTTTCTTTATCAACTTGTAGTTTGTACTCAGTTTGGTCTGCTTCAACCATCCAGTCAACGTCAACAATATCATCTGTTGTTTCTAAGATATGTTTTACCTGATTGGCAACATCAACTTGCTTTTCATAGTCCGGTCCATACACTTCTGCAACCAATGTAGAAAGTACAGGAGGCCCCGGTGGAACTTCAACCACTTTTACATTAGCACCGTATTTTGCTGCTATTTTTTGTATTTCTGGGCGTACTTCTTTAGCAATATCATGGCTTTGTTTACTTCTGTCTTCTTTGTGCAATAAGTTTACCTGAATATCAGCCACACTACTACCACCACGAAGGTCATAATGACGAACCAATCCGTTAAACGTAATAGGAGCAGAAGTGCCTACATAGTTTTGATAATCAACTACTTCAGGTACAGTTGAAAGATATTGTGATACTTCTTTGGCTACAGTAGCAGTCCTTTCTAAGGTAGTACCTTCCGGCATATCAATTACTACTTGAAATTCATTTTTATTATCAAAAGGAAGCATTTTTACAGCTACTGATTTGGTAAAGAACATCAATACAGAGCCTATTAATAGTACTACGGTAGTTCCTAGAAATATCCAACGTTTTTTAGAACTTTCCAACAGAGGAGTTTCAAATTTTTTATAAAACTTGTAGATCCAACTGGTTTCTAATCCATGATCATCTTTGTGGTCTTGTTTATCTTTTTCACGAAGTAAATGATATCCTAAATAAGGAGTAACTGTAAGTGCAACAAATAAAGACAGCATCATGGCAATGGAAGCCCCAATTGGCATAGGGCTCATATAAGGCCCCATCAATCCGGAAACGAATGCCATTGGCAGGATAGCTGCTATAACTGTAAAGGTTGCTAAAATGGTTGGATTCCCTACTTCATTGATGGCGAATATGGCTGCTTGTTTAAATGGTAAACGCTTCATTTTAAAGTGCCTGTGCATATTTTCTGCAATAATAATACTATCATCTACTACTATACCCACCACAAATACCAATGCAAATAAGGTAATTCTGTTTAGCGTATAATCTAGCATATAATAACTGAATAGCGTAAGGGCAAAGGTTAATGGTACTGAGAAAAATACTACCAAACCACCTCTCCAGCCCATGGCAAGCATCACTAAAATGGTTACTGCTAA
>JAGQYU010000328.1:1566-2662 GCA_020435885.1 Flavobacteriaceae bacterium | reverse complement strand
TACGGTAGAGACGAATTAGAGCATTTGTTATACAGAAAGAGTTGGATAGATACGGTTCAATGGCATTATGAAGATATTATTCGTTTACCGGATATAAATCCTGTAGAGGCACTAAAACTGAAAAGAAAAATAGATGCTTCTAACCAAGATAGAACTGATATGGTTGAATATATTGATAGTTTTTATCTTGATAAATATAAAAATGTAAAGGTATTGCCAGATGCAACTATCAATACCGAAAGTCCTGCTTGGGCAATAGACAGATTATCTATTTTGGCATTGAAGATTTATCATATGAAAGAAGAGGCTAACAGAGAATCAGCTTCTGAAAATCATAGAAAAAGTTGTCAGCAAAAATTAGATGTATTGTTGCAACAGCGAGAAGATCTTTCTTCTGCCATTGATGATCTTTTAACCGATATTTCTAAAGGGAAAAAGTATATGAAGGTTTATAAACAAATGAAAATGTATAATGATGATGAGCTAAACCCTATGCTTTATAAAAAGAGGTGATTAGAAGTTTTCTTGTAAAAGTTCAAGTGTTTTTTTATCACTACCGATAAAAATTTTATCATCAATAATAATAACGGGGCGCTTTAAAAAAGTGTATTCCTCTAAAATAAGCTGCTTATAATCTTTTTCTGCGAGCGTTTCATTTTTCAGATTCATAGCTGCATATTTTTTAGATTTTCTACTAAAAAGAGCTTCATAACTTTTAGCTAGATTATGCATTTCTTCCAATTGTTTTACAGTTATAGGCTCCGTCTTTATGTCTTGAAGGATAAACCCTTCAGTAGGAATACTTTTAAGAATTCTTCTACAAGTATCACAGGTTTTTAAGTAATATATCTTTTTCATGTAATTGAAGATTTGTCAAACTTGTTGTAAAGGTAAAAAATCATACATTTATGCTCAAATTTAAAGCAATGGAGAAACAAGTTGAAATATTAAAAGCCAATAGAAAAGGTATATTATCTCTTATTGAGGGTCTATCTATAATGCAGTTAAATAAAATACCACAAGGCTTTAAAAACAACATTGCATGGAATGTTGCACACTTGTTAGTAACACAGCAATTGTTGTGTTATAAACTCTC
>JAGQYU010000328.1:0-1373 GCA_020435885.1 Flavobacteriaceae bacterium | reverse complement strand
GCCAATGTTACTTTAAATAACCTTAGCGATGCCATAGAGTTCAACAATTTCCATGAAGGAATTCATTTCGGCTATATGTTAGCTATGAAAAAATCAATTTAAAGAATGGATTATTTTGCTATAGCCACCATTTTAGTTGTTCTTTCGGCCGTTTTCGGATACATTAATGTTCGATTTTTTAAACTACCCGATACCATTGGCTTAATGGTCATAACTATATTGTTTACTCTTGGAGTGTTGGCTTTTAGTTATTTTGATGATACTCTTTTAGAGAAAGAAAAAGAATTTATCAGTCAAATTGATTTTAAAACGGTATTATTAGACATAATGCTTAGTTTTTTACTGTTTGCGGGGGCATTGCACACAAATTTCCAGCAATTAAAGATACAACGTAAACCAGTATTTGTTTTTGCTACGCTAGGAACGCTTATTTCCACATTTTTATCAGGTATTTTCGTTTTTTACATACTTAAGTTAATACATCTGGATGTTGATTTTATTTACTGTTTATTGTTCGGAGCACTTATTTCGCCAACCGATCCTATTGCTGTACTAGGGATTATGAAAAAAGTAGGCGCACCCAAAAAATTAGAAACCAAAATAGTAGGAGAGTCTTTATTTAATGACGGAGTAGGTGTTGTCATTTTTTTAACAATATATCAAATAGCAAAAGGCACTACTGAACTATCATTTACCCATATAGCTGAATTATTTTTAGTAGAAGTAGTTGGGGGTATTCTTTTAGGGCTAGCAATAGGTTGGTTAACGTATAGATTACTAAAAAGTATTGATGATTATGATATGGAAGTCATCATTACACTGGCAGCAGTTATGGGAGGTACTTTAGTAGCACAACATCTTCATGTATCTGCACCTTTAGCTATGGTAACAGCTGGGCTAATTGTAGGTAATGATACCGTTAGAAACTCCTCCATGAGTGAGATTACCGAGCAATATGTTGATAAATTTTGGGAGTTAATAGATATTTTGCTTAACACTATTTTATTTGTGATGATAGGTATGGAAATATTGGTTTTAACGTATGACGGGAACTATATCTTAGCAGGATTTTTAACGATACCGATGTTACTTTTTGCAAGATATTTGTCTTTATTATTGCCTATAAAATTATATGCTAAAAAACTAGAATTTGTTCCTAAAACAAATTTGATTATGACTTGGGGAGGCCTAAGAGGAGGTATTTCCATTGCTTTGGCACTCAGTTTAACGCAAACAATGTATCGAGATTTGTTTTTGGTCATCACATACATTGTGGTTATATTTTCAATCATTATTCAAGGGTTATCTGTAGGAAGTTTAATCAAAAAGTTCGCTAAATAATATTCTATATGAAATTCAACACTAAAACCATC
>JAGQYU010000327.1 GCA_020435885.1 Flavobacteriaceae bacterium | reverse complement strand
CTAAAAAAGTAATTATATAAAATATCTAAATGTTATTTTTTTGTAAATTTTTATTTTTTTTTATTTTTTTTAATTATACTTTTGTTTCTAAAATTCAAAAAATGACTGCTTATTCTTTTAAAGGAATTTTAAACAGAGAAGTTTCAATCCAACAGTTAAGAGATCCCAAAGTTTGGGATATGATTATTATTGGAGGGGGTGCCACCGGATTGGGTATCGCACTTGATGCCGCATCAAGAGGCTATAAGACCCTTTTATTAGAAAAGAATGATTTTTCTCATGGTACTTCCAGCCGGAGCACCAAACTTGCCCATGGCGGAGTACGCTATCTTGCACAGGGTAACATAAGCTTGGTATTGGAAGCATTACGTGAACGAGGCCTTATGATCCAAAATGTACCTCATCTAGTACATATGGTCCCTTTCGTGATTCCAAGTTACCGATGGTGGGAAAAATTCTATTATGGGATAGGTCTTACAATATACGACTGGATGGCCTATAAGTTCAGATTTGGAAAAACGAAAGTGATCTCCCGTCAAAAAGTAAAAAACATTTTTGATAACCTGAACACAAATAGCCTTAATGGCGGTGTTATCTACTATGATGGCCAATTTGATGATTCACGGATGTCAATAAACATCGCTCAAACGGCTTCGGAAAAGGGAGGAACGCTCTTAAATTATTTTAATGTTGATCAGTTTATCATGAAAGATGGCAAGGTTGATGGCGTTATGGCAACAGACCTTGAATCTGGAGAGGTGTTTTCTATCCGTTCAAAAACAGTAGTAAATGCCACTGGCGTATTTGCTGATAACATCCTGAAATTGATCGATGAAGATGAAAAACCTATCATTAAAGTAAGTCAGGGTGTTCATTTGATATTAGACAGGCATTTTCTCAAAAGCAATCATGCACTGATGATCCCTAAAACTAGGGATGGACGTATACTCTTTATCGTACCATGGAAAGAACGTTTGCTAGTAGGCACTACCGACACTCCTTTAGACGGGCCATCCGACGAACCAAAAGCCTTAAAAGAAGAAATTGATTTTATATTAGAAACCATTGAAGACTACCTGGTTAAAAAACCTGAGTTAAATGATATTTTAAGCGTCTTTGCAGGATTGCGCCCATTGGTACAACCTCGTAAAAGCAAAGAAGGTACTAAAGAAATATCCAGGGATCACAAATTGATCATCGATCATACCAACCTACTAACCATAACCGGAGGTAAATGGACAACCTATCGCAAAATGGCGCAAGATACAGTAGATCATGCCATAAAAATAGGCAACCTGAATAAAGTAAAATGTACAACAGATACCCTTAAGATACACGGCTCAGCTCATGTAAACCCCACCAATGACCACCTTTCGGTATATGGAAGTGATGCAGAAGGAATCAGGGAGCTGGCTAAAAAAGAACACGGTCTTGCTAAAATTTTACATCCGAAATTTCCCCATATCATGGCCGAAGTGGTTTGGTTTATCCGATATGAAATGGCCAGAACTGTTGAAGATATTTTAGCCAGAAGGCTTCGTATTTTGTTTTTGGATGCGCGTGTAGCGATCGATATAGCTCCAAAAATAGCAGCGGTACTGGCTGTTGAGCTGAATAAAGAAAAATCATGGGAATACGCTCAGACAGAGGTATTTAGCAATATTGCCCAGAACTATTTAGCTACTCCGTATAAAAAAACTTCCACTATAGAAAAAATAAAAATCAAGTAACAGCACTATGTCAAAATTCATACTTGCACTCGATCAGGGAACCACGAGCTCACGAGCTATACTTTTTAATAGAGATGGAGAACCTCTCTCTATTACCCAAAAAGAATTCAGGCAAATATTTCCCAAACCGGGTTGGGTAGAGCACGATGCAGAAGAAATATGGTCGACCCAGTTGAGCGTGGCAGTAGAAGCTATTTCAAAGCAAAACCTTACTGCCGAAAATATCCAAGCCATTGGTATTACCAACCAACGCGAAACCACCGTTGTTTGGGATAAAAAAACAGGCAAGCCAATATACAATGCTATCGTTTGGCAAGACAGGCGTACCTCTGATTATTGTGACGAATTACGCAAAGAGGGATATGAGGAGATGGTAAGGAATAAAACAGGATTAGTCATCGACGCTTATTTTGTAGGCACTAAAGTAAAATGGATTCTAGATCATATTGAAGGAGCCCGTGAAAAAGCAGAAGACGGCGAACTTCTTTTGGGAACTATCGATTCATGGCTCGTCTGGAAATTGAGCGGAGGCCAAAGACACATCACGGACATCACCAACGCATCACGGTCGTTGATCTATAATATCAATACATTAGAATGGGATGACGAATTGTTATCCTTATTCAGTATCCCTAAAACGATGTTGCCCACAGTGGTGGCTTCAAGTGGCGACCTTGCTTTGACTTCCGGCGCTATTTTCGCTAAAAAAATACCAATAACCGGTATTGCCGGAGACCAGCAGGCAGCTCTTTTTGGTCAGATGTGCCTTAGCCCCGGTATGGTAAAGAACACTTATGGTACGGGGTGCTTTATGCTGATGAACATCGGAAATAAACCCCTCATATCCAAAAACCGATTATTGACCACAATTGGCTGGAAGATCAATAACGAGGTTATATATGCCTTTGAAGGTAGTATTTTTATATCGGGGGCCGTGGTACAATGGCTTCGGGATGGTTTGCAGATCATTTCTTCAGCTTCCGAGGTGGAAGCACTGGCAAATGCAGTAACAGATACCAATGGTGTCTTTTTTGTCCCGGCATTTACGGGCTTGGGCGCCCCCTATTGGAATCAGCATGCCAGGGGTACTATGGTCGGCATTACCAGAGGCACGACTAAAAACCATATTGCAAGGGCTGCTTTGGAGAGCATTGCTTTACAAACCTACGATGTGTTGACCGCTATGGAAGCAGATTCAGGATTAAAAATAAAAGAACTAAGGGTTGATGGAGGGGCGACCGCTAACAACTTTTTAATGCAAATACAGTCGGATGTGCTCAATACACAACTCATAAGGCCCCAAACAACAGAAATAACAGCCCTCGGTGCGGCTTACCTTGCCGGATTGGGGTCAGGCTACTGGAAAAGTGTTGATGACATAAAGAAGAAATGGAAAGCAAGCAAAACATTTAGTCCTGACGGAGATAATAAACGAAACGAATTGATAGCTGGTTGGAAACGTGCGATAGCAACCACGCAAAAGTGGTCTGAAAAATAATATTATCATGACACCATTTATAGCAGAATTTATTGGCACTTTTTTTCTTATCCTACTTGGTAACGGTGTGGTTGCCAATGTGGTCTTAAAAAATACCAAAGGCAATAACAGCGGTTGGATAGTAATAACTACCGGATGGGCCTTTGCGGTTTTTGTAGGTGTAGTGGTTGCCAGTCCTTACAGTGGGGCGCATATCAACCCCGCCGTAACCTTTGCTTTAGCACTAGCCGGAAAATTTGCATGGGCATTGGTACCCGAATTCATCCTTGCACAAATGCTCGGGGCCATGACCGGGAATTTTATAGTGTATGTATTGTATATGGACCATTATGATATTACCGAAGACGGTTTATTAAAGCGCGCTACCTTCTGTACTACCCCGGCTATCAGGAATACCCTTTCAAACCTATTTAACGAAATAATAGGCACCTTCACATTACTTTTTGTTATCTTCTACTTTACGGCTCCTTTACTGGAAGATGAGTTAAAAACACCTGTAGGCTTGGGTTCGTTGGGTGCCCTGCCGGTAGCTATTTTGGTGTGGGCCATCGGTTTATCTTTAGGGGGAACTACCGGTTATGCCATTAATCCCGCCCGTGACCTGGGTCCTAGGATCGTACATCAACTGCTTCCGATGAAAAACAAAAGCGATAGTGATTGGGGCTATGCGTGGATACCTGTTGCCGGCCCTCTTATAGGGGCTTCGCTGGCAGCATTATTGTTTTTGTTATTAAATTGAGGTTATCCTTTACTATACAATTGTAACTTCAACACCGAATTCCTCCAATTGCTTTTTGGTAAAATCTGAGATCTTATTGTCGGTAATAATCTCGTCAATACTTTCAAAACCACAAATCCTGCTAAAACCACGTTTACCGAACTTGGAAGAATCAACCAATACAATAATTTTTTGGGAGACCTTTATCATTTCCCTGTTGAGGTTAGCCTCCATGGCATTGGTGGTGGTCAGTCCGAATTCCAGATCAATACCATCTACCCCTAAAAAAAGTTTGGTGCACGAAAAATCTTTTAAAATATTTTCGGCATACATGCCAGCAACCGAAAACGATCGTTTTCTGAGATACCCTCCCAGTAAGATCACATCAATCTCTATATGGTTGTTCAACTCCATGGCCACATTCATGGCATTTGTAATAATGGTAAGGTTTCCAACGGGCTGAATGCTTTTTGCCAAGGCCAACACTGTAGTTCCGGAGGCTATCAATACAGAATCATTGGCAGTAATGGATTTTGCTGCCATGTTGCCAATTAACATTTTTTCAGAAAAATGATATTTCTCTTTCTCACTCAAATGCCTGTCAGAAGCGTAAGGGTTGGTTTGGGTTGCACCTCCATGAACACGGTACAACATCCCTTTCTCTTCCAAAAATTTCAGGTCTTTACGTATCGTTACAGAAGAAACGTCGAGTTCTTCACATAACGATTGACTTTTTACTTGCCCCTCTTGGTTTATTTTATCTATTATTTTTTTATGACGTTCTACAGTCTTCATAAGTCCAATAAAATCTTACAGCTAAAGTAATCAAATTCTCTGAGTATTAACACAACATATATCACGCATTATAGTAATTAATTTTAAAGCCAACATTAAATTAAAGTTATAAAATCATTAAAAAGAAACTAAATGAAATTAAAATATATTATTTTTTAGTCATTTTTATGTTAATTATAATTTTATATAAGTTTTTTTTAGTTATATTTGATAAATAAA
>JAGQYU010000326.1 GCA_020435885.1 Flavobacteriaceae bacterium | reverse complement strand
AGATTTTGTTATGATGAACAATAGATCCCATCTAGTAAAATGACTTTGGAAGGGATATTTATTAACTAGCCTTCTTATAACCTGTTTTTAGAGGAATATATTTATTTATGAGTTTATTCCATTTTTCGGCTCTAGGTATTTCATAGCTTTCTAGAGCTGTCTCTTCTGAAGAATAAAATCCTAAAAATGATATTGGGTCATTAGGGTGAATACGGGTTAATTCAAGCCCTAAACGTTCAAGAGTTTCTTCATAGGTGTTATGATTTTTATTTCTTTTAATCTGAGAGATTATTCTGCATTCAATAAGATCGGTAAGCTCAATGAGTTCCAGTATATATTTAGGATTATCAGCTTTTATGTATAATAATTTCTTTTTAGCAGGGTCTATCCCTATAAAATTATTGCGCCACAGTTCTTTTTCTTTGATTTCTAAACCGTAATGTAAAATTTCTCGGGTTACAATTTTTTGAATCTTATTTTGATCGGTTTTTTTAATTATAGAGGCAATGAAAAAAGGAAAAATCAATGCCAATATCATGAGTGTTGATACAATAAACATTCCCATAGTGTATAGTTTTAAATAATAAATGAATTTTTAAGATTAACCTTCAATAGCGTATTTGCTATTTTTAGAAATTACATTTACAAAAAACTATGGTAAGGGTAGATAATGACCTTAGTATTAATAGATGGAATTAAGCATAAATTAACTTTTGAACCAATTGATTGTAAGATTGGAAGAAGAATTGAAAAAGTTTTATGCTTTAAAAAAGAGTTAAAGAAAGATGTTTTAGTATTATCTAAAAAAGAGAATATATTGTGTTCTTCAATTAAACTAATACTCTTTTCAGATGGGCTGGGCGTATGAAAAAAACTCTCTGTTTTTTTATGAGAGTATTCGTATTTTTCTTTTGGCGTGTTCCATATTAATACCCATACCGGAATGAATAATAATAGGAGCAATATTTTTTTCATATACCTAATAAAAATATATGCAAAGTTCCGATATAAATATGTTAAGAAATTGCCAAAAAAATTACTCTTTAAGTTTTAAATGACTGTATTTTAACTTTAATTTAAGGCTATCCGGTAAGTTATAATCATAATCTAAAATGGCTTTTTCAAAAGAACCATAAGTAGGATTTGGTAATATAAACCAATACTTTCCCCACTTTGAAATATTTTGTTTGGCAAGTGTAATTCTATCTGCAGGAGATGCCTTTCCCAAATATTCAAAATCGTTATAATCATCTCCAATTAATAATAAAATTCTATGTGTGTCGGCTATGAAATATCTTCTTGAGGTTTTGTTAGATGTCCAGTCTTTTTGCTCATTCTTGCAAAGAACGACATCGGCTGTAATGTTTGGATTGATCTCTTTTTGCAGGTTTTCAACCGTTGGGACTTCCAATTCTCTATTGGTTACATAAAAGATAGTAATACCTTTTTCTATGGCTTTATTGATAAATTCTTTAGCACCCGGAATTGGTTTTGCAGCTTTTTCTTTTACCCAACTTTGCCACAGCTCTTCAGTATAAGAAGTATGCGTTTTAGAAAGCCTTGCTTGGAAAGGAGAATTGTCTAAAATGGTTTCATCAACATCTACAATAATGGCCGGTGGTAGCTTTTGATAATCGCCTTCCTGTTCTAAGGCCGCAGTCCATGTACTGTCTTTCAAAGCTTCATCAAGGTAACTTTCAGCATTTTTGTAAGTTTGTTTACACAACATTTCATATTCTAAAGATGTTTGCATCCACAGCACAGCATTCAAATTTTGATCTTCTTTCAGTTCAGTTTTTGATGTTACAGTAGTAGACTGATATGTTTTACAGTTGATAAGTATTACTGTTAATAAAACGAATAGACTAATTTTTTTTATCATGATGTGTTATGAATTTAACATTTGCCAAAGCGTATCTTTTAGTTCTGTAAG
>JAGQYU010000325.1 GCA_020435885.1 Flavobacteriaceae bacterium | reverse complement strand
TTTTATACTATATATATCAAAAACATCTATCCAAATGTCTTTATGTTTAGAGGCTTTTGAGATTATTTTGGCCCACTGCTCTGATGAAAAAAACAGTTCCTTATATACATGATACCAAGAAAAATCAGGTAATGCTATTTCGTTATATTTAAAGGGTTGAAATTTAATTCCAGTGTTTTGATCAAATTCTTTAAATTCATCGATTAAGGAAATCATATACTCAAAATTTCCACCATGTGTATTTGCCACTTCAAGAATATTATAAACCATGTTTATTGATATTTAAAAATTCAAATATTTTCTTAATAACAAACATTTGTTTTTCCTTTTCTAACGTTGGATACATAGGTAAACTGATACACTTAGTATAATAATTCTCCGCATGACTTAGATCTGTATTTCGGTAACCAATTTTTTTGTAATAGGGTAGTAAATGGATAGGTATATAATGTATCTGTGTAAAAATATTGTTTTCCCTTAGATAATCATACATCTCCTTCCGATTTTCTACTTCGATAACAAATAAATGATGTGCATTAAAGGAAGTATCCGGTAGGGCCTGAAATTTAATTTTTCCTCCAAATGCATTTACATAAATTCTGGCTATCTCATTTCGACGTTCAAGTCCCCGATCATTTTTAATCAATTGCGAAAGTCCCAATGCTGCCTGTATATCCGTCATCCTGTAATTAAAACCGAGCTCCTGCATTTCGTAATACCAGCCACCATGATCTTCAGTCATGTTATTTTTGGTTATGCCATGTGATCTAAGCATAATCAATTTTTTATAAATCTCTTTTGAATTAGTAGTTACCATTCCACCTTCACCACAGGCGATGTGCTTTACAGGGTGGAAAGAAAAGACGGCTAGGTTGGCATAATTACCATTGCCACATTTTTGTTTAGTTCCTTGGCTATCCGTAAAATATCCTCCGGGCGCATGGCAGGCATCTTCAATTAGCCATAAGCCATGTTCATCAGCCAATTTTCTAAACTGCTCCATATTAACTGGCAAGCCTGCAAAATCTACAGGAATAATCCCTTTAAAAAATCCTTTGGGTTTACTTTCAATAAGTTCCCTGGTTTTTTCAAAAGATAATAAATAGGTATCCTGGTCAATATCTGCCAGCCATACCTCCCCTCCTACAAAACGCACACAATTGGCTGATGCCGCAAAGGTAATGGGTGTGGTTATCACTCTTTCACCATGCTTTAATCCCATGGACAAAACAGACAGGTGCAATCCGGCTGTAGCATTATTTACGGCTACAGCATATTTAGCTCCAATATATGCTGCAAAAGCATCTTCAAATTCCTTGATCTTAGGTCCCTGGGTTAAAAAATCACTGGTCAGTGTTTTGACCACCGCATCAATATCGTCTTGAGTTATATGTTGGCGTCCATAAGGAATCGGTTTCATTATATTGCAAAATTAGGATCAACATGTTCTTTTATTAACTTTCTAAGGCTTTCTACCGTTTCCCATTGATCATTCTTACCGGAATTATAACTAAAGCCCTCTTCCACTTTTACGGCCTCGAATTTCCCAACAAAATCATCTAATTTAAAAACAGTCTTCTGTGGTAAAATCGCATAATATTTACCCAAATCCCATGTATTAAATGAATCCGAAACGGTGATCATTTCTTCATGTAATTTTTCACCGGGCCTTACTCCAATAACTTCATGCCTACATTCGGGTGCTATGGCCATAGCAACATCTGTAATTCTATAAGATGGTATTTTAGGAACAAAAATTTCGCCCCCACAAGCATTTTCAATAGCATAAAATACCAAGTCACAGCCATCCTCCAGGCTGATATTAAAACGAGTCATTCGATCATCGGTAATTGGTAACACTCCTTCTTTTTTCTTATTTAAAAAGAATGGAATCACCGAGCCATTGGAACCCATTACATTGCCATACCTGACAACTGAAAACTTAATATCCCTACTACCTTTTATGTTATTAGCTGCAACAAATAGCTTATCCGAAGCTAATTTGGTAGCCCCATATAAATTGATTGGTGCCGCCGCTTTATCAGTTGAGAGTGCTACAACAACTTTTACATTTGTATGTAGGGCAGCATTTATAACATTCTCAGCCCCTAAAACGTTTGTTTTCACACATTCCATCGGATTATATTCGGCAATGTGCACATGTTTCATGGCCGCCGCGTGGATCACTATATCTATCCCTTCAAAGGCATTTATAAGCCTCTTTTCATCTCTGACATCCCCTACAAAATAGCGTAAAGCCGGATATTTAGATTCCGGGAATTCCATTTCCTTTTGAAAATGTTTTTGTTCAACACGTGCCAATATGACCAATCGTTTAACATTTGGGTATCTTTTCAATATTAATTTGGTAAACATTTTTCCAAAAGAACCAGTCCCCCCGGTAATTAAAATTGATTTGTTGTTTAAATCTAACATCCTAATATATTAAACTTTAATTAATTCTATTCTACTAATTCTCTTTTTATCTCTTTAAGACTTTATAGCCCTT
>JAGQYU010000006.1:336-13684 GCA_020435885.1 Flavobacteriaceae bacterium | reverse complement strand
AATGATGAGGTGCTGTATAATGAACTTAAAGATTATTTAAGGCAAATAGCTCCTTCTAAGGTTTCTATTGTAAAGCTCTATAACACAAGAGTACCTATTTTTGAAAAATATGGTATTGAAAGGCAGATTAAAACTGCTTTTGGTAGAACTGTTTCAATGCCCAAAGGTGCTTATTTGGTAATTGAACATACAGAGGCTTTGCATGTAATTGATGTGAACAGTGGTAATCGTTCTAATAAAGCAAACTCACAGGCAGATACTGCCTTAGAGGTAAATATGATTGCCGCATCAGAAATTGCTCGTCAATTACAATTACGAGATATGGGTGGAATAATTGTAGTAGATTTCATTGATATGCATTCAGCAGATCACAGACAAAAGCTGTATGAGCATTTAAAAGAGGAAATGAAATTACACAACAGAACAAAACACAAAATATTACCACCAAGTAAATTTGGTCTGGTACAAATAACCAGACAACGTGTAAGACCAGAAATGGTTATAAAAACCAAAGAAGAAAATCCTAACAAGGATGGTGAAGTTGAGGCTCCAATTACTTTAGTCGAAAAGATTGAAAATCATTTAGACAGAATTGCTCCTGAAGCTCCCAAAAGGATGTTATTACATGTGCATCCTTTTATAGCGGCTTATTTAAAAAAGGGAATGCCTTCAATTCAACAAAAGTGGTTTTTTAAACACAAAAAGTGGATCAAAATCATACCAAGAGATGCTTACCAATATCTAGAATACCATTTTTTAGATTCAGATGATAATGAAATAAGGTAAATTATATCGAAAAGAACCTGCAAAATTTATTGCAGGTTTTTTTTTGCCTCAAATTAAACTTTTTAAAATGTGTAATGTCTAAAAGGTATTAATCTTAAAAAGGAATCATTATGAAAATTAAATTGCTATTATTCGGATTGATGTTTATAGGTTTTGTTTCATTAACCTCGGCACAATCCACTCCAGCTGTAGATACCAAGCAAAAAGCGCAAAAAGTAAGAATTGCAGAAGGTGTTAAAAGTGGAGAATTAACTAAGAGAGAAACCAGAAAATTGGCAAAACAACAAGCCAGAGTTAGAAGAACAGAACGTAAAGCTAAAGCTGATGGAAAAGTAACTGCACAAGAAAGAAGGGAGTTAAGACGTAAACAACGAAGGAGCAGTGCTAACATTCATCATAAAAAGAACAACACACAAAGTAGAAACTAGTGTTGTGATTTGAGTTAGTTAAAAAGCTGAGAATTTCTCAGCTTTTTGTTTTTATTGAAGAATGATCTTTTTAGTAGTTATAGTATTGTCTTCAAATTGAACATTAATCAGTAAGGCTGTTCCATTTTTAATGGAATAAGTTGGTAATGAAACAGTTGTATTGTTTGAAGATTTATTAATTAATGATCTTCCTAAAAGGTCATAAACTATAACATTTGAGATAGTTTTATCAGACCTCACTTCCAAATTATTTTCATTATCTACGATAACAAGATCGCCAATACGCTCTTGTGGCTCTTCTTCAATATTTAAAGTAGTTTTTACAAACTTCAAAGTAAACCTATCAGCAAAATTACCTGAGTTTTCAGTAGAGAATTGATAATTTCCTTCTTTAAGATTATGAGTTATATTTAACAAGTTATCAACCAGTATAATATCACTATTGTTCAAATCATCACCTTCAATATCAGCAATACTAATTTCGTAGCTCATCGGTCTTGAAATATAGGTATCAAAACCAAGTGTTATTTGTTTTTGATCATTGAATTTGCCAAGTCCCTGAATAGCATATTTGGTATCATCAATCAAAGAATAGAAACTTACCCATCCGGCACTGAACCTAAGACCATCGTAGCCTTTGTCAAAACCATCGGTAGCTTTATCAAAAAAGCCAAGTAATATTTGGTTAAAAGCCCCGCCTTCTGCTGATTCTAAATTCAACCAAATTCTGTTTTTAGTTATAGAAGAGCTCTTTTGTTCTTGTTCTCTGAAGAACAGATCGTTCATTCCTTCTTCATTAATACGCATGGCATTGTCGAAATAGATAGTTCCGCTTTTTTCAGCTTTAACATAAAAACCTTGTCCGGAAGCTATGTTAAAATCTGGAGTTTTACCTAATGTTCCGGCTTTTGTACCACCTGAAAGGTTTACCGTAGCGTAATCATCTCCTAAAAATTCTCCGGCCAAACCGTTAGATATAGCGGTATTATGAGTCCATAACCATATAGTGCCGTTAATAACATCTAAATTACTTTCAGTAGATTGTTCAACGGCAGTATTGATAAAATCTTCAACATTTATGGCAGAAGGGTATGGATTACCTACTAAGTTAAAGCCATCAAAATCTTCTGTAGAACCTGCATGCCCCAATTCAACAGGGATAACGCCGTTATTAGGAATTCCTGTAAAAACTATAGAATGTTGTTGCCCTGGTTGTATAGTGTTTGGAGCTTCTGAAATATAACCGTTACCTGCCTGCATATTTCCTGATGCTTTATACCATGAACCATAGAAATTTGTTCCAGGTTTTTTCCAATAGAAGACTCTATTTAGATTAACTCCTGTAAACACATCTGAAATAGCTGCATTTGTAACTGGTGAAGACCAATAAGTAAAATCTCTATAATTATTTAAAGTAGTTGTTGTTTTGTGGATGTTAACAGTACCTGTAACATCAATAACAGCATTGTTATTGGTCATTACTAAAGAACCTTCATTTCTTACTTCTAAAGTTCCATCAACAGTAAAATTATTGTGTACAGTAATAAAATGATCAGCAGCTACATTAACAGTCACATTATTTGCAATAGTACAATTACAACTTTCAAGGCTACCGTTAGCAGCAGTATCATAGTCTCCGTTAATAACAGCCGAAGTATAAGCATTTGGTATTCCATTGTTCCACCTGCTTCCGTTCCATCGAGTTGTATATGGGCACATTTCAGTATATGCAACAATATTAAAATTACCGTGAGTTGCATTATTATATGTCCAAGCTCTAATGTAAACAGTTGTATTTGAATATCCTGTCAATTCAATTTGAGAGTATAAATTATTTCTACTTATATCATCATTACATGCGATTTCAGTTAAATTTCCACAACTTCCGGTGTAGATAGCGATTCCGGTATCTAAATCATCTCCAGCATCTTGTGTTTCTACAGTTAAAATACCTGAAGCAGGTATTTGTGCGGTGAACCAAACGTCGCTTCCATTATAATTAGCACAGCTAGGATATTGCTCACCGGAATTGTTGGCACCTACATTAGTTGCAGTGATTACATTTTCAGAATCTGATTCACCAACAATTAATTCGGTTGCATCAAAACAATTATTATTGTCTGGAGCCGGAGGGGTTTTTTCTAGTGCTATAGTAAAAGGACCACTATTATTTGACCAAAAACTCACATCATGCCAAACCTGTAAAATATAATTAGTATTAGAATTTAGACCATCTATAGTGTGTAATGTACTTTGTTGATTACTACAAAAAACCACATTACCATTACAGCTATCCCAAACAGCCACTTTAATAGTACTTCCATTTTGTCCTCCGGTTAAAACATTGATAGAATTTTCACCTTGTGGAACTGTAAATGCATAGAAAAGATCATAATTATAATTAAAAAGAAAACTTTGGTCGCATGGTGTTGATGACATGTTGCTGGGTGTAGTTAAACTGGTGTCACCTGTAATTTCATTACCTACAGAACCTCCAATTTCATAAACTGATAAAGCCACAGGAGCATTACAACTGCTTCCTGAGGATTTTTCTATTTTAATATTATCAAAACCGGCTATTTCAAAGGTATGGTTGCATTTGGCAAAAAATTTAGCACTAACATTTAAAACAGTGTCAGGTATAGATACAGTCTCTGTTTTCCAGCCATTAGTATCATCTGAATTACCACCATTACCTTCTACTACAATTACTTCTCCTTGACTTACATTATCAAAGAATAATTCATATTTAAGGGCTTCGCCATTATCAAATTCTTCGGCATAGTAATCAAAAGAAAAGATAAGATTGGTTTGTCCAGAAACAGCTATGTTTGGAAGTGTGATAGTTTCAAAGTTATTTCCGCCACAATTTCCGTCAAGGTCTCTAATACCCCAAAATCGATTCCCTTCTGAAGGGAATAATGAAAAAATGGAAGTTACGGGTGCCCATATATCACCATTTGAATTACATGATGGAGTTGATAACTCTATTGGCATCCAAGTATCTCCTAAGCCTTCAAAACTTTGCTTGGCAAGTGGTGTTTGAGCAAATGAGAAATACGATAAAACAAGTATGTTTATTACTATAAGCCTTTTAATCATTCACAATACTATTTTAATAATACGTAATTATTTCTTTTTAAATAGTTCATAATGATAACAACAAAAAAGGTTAAATTCCTACCTTAGTTGCTGTTTTAAAAAACCTTAAATAAATTTTTTGATGAAATCAGGTCTTTTTACAATCAATGATATAATGAAAAAAATGGAAAATTATTGTGTGTATCAGGAAAGATGTCATCAAGAAATTGAAAATAAGCTCAAAGAGTTTAACCTGATACCACAAGCTAAAGAGGCTGTATTATTGCATTTACTGGAAAATAATTATCTGAATGAAGAAAGGTTTTCAAAGGCTTTCGCCAGAGGAAAATTTACAATAAAAAAGTGGGGGAAACAACGGATAATCAGAGAATTGAAATTAAAAAACATCTCTGAGTATAATATTAAATCAGCTTTGAAAGAAATTGATGAAGATGATTATAGAAATACTTTTGATGAACTTGCCGAAAAAAGATTGAAAGAGATAAAAGAACGCAACATCTATAAAAAAAGAAAAAAGCTAGCTGATTACCTTCTTTACAGAGGCTGGGAATCCGATATGGTTTATAGTAAAGTTACTGAGCTTATAAAGTAATTACTCCAAATTAAAGGAAGCCCCAATATTAAAATGCCCTTGGTTGTGTAGTTTTTCTGCTGGTAAAAGTTCATCTTTATAATTGGCTATTGGAAAGCCGAACTCACCATAAATACCAAAACCTTGTGAAAAAAAGTAACGAGCACCTATATGGCCACCAAAATTTTTAAGGCTTAGGCTCAATCCGGGGTATAAATCAAAATTTTGATCGATATCTAATACACTTCCTAAATGGGCATTGAAGCGAGCTTTAAGATCAAACCTGTCACCAAATTCTGCATCCAACTCTTCTTTTACACCAAGTAGATAGGTGGAAGAAATACCTATAGAAATATTTTCTCCCAATCCGTAATCATACGAAATGTTTAAACCTGAACCGTTTTCTTGAAGATTGGCCCCAACTTGGAATTTACTGTCAAATTTTCCTGAAAAAGATTGAGCATTGATTTGAGAAGCAGCTAATAGAATTATGATGACAACTATTCTTTTCATTATGATTTGTTTTGATGGACAAATATATCACTATTTTACCAAAGTATCCATATATTTATGGGTTCTGATAATGGCTTGTTCGTTTTTCCAATCAATCCATTGCTGCCCTTTTATTCTTCGCATTAAATTATCAAAATATCGCATTATGAGTATATTATAAACAGCTTTGGAAAGGTTTTTAGGATTTCTGGCAATAGCCCTTAAACTCATTGAAAATCCGGGAGTTACATATCGCATATAGTGCCAATAACCTTCCGGCATATACAATACATTGCCATGTTCTAACTCAGTTATAAAGCCTTTGGCATTTTTAAGTGCTGGCCATTTTTCAAGATCAGGATTGTTAAAATCAATATCTTCTCTGGTAATAAGTGAGTGAGGCACTTTATAAAGATGTTTATTTTCTGTTTGTGGAAATAAAATACACTTCTTTTTTCCTTCAAAATGGAAGTGAAAAATATTTGCCAAATCTATATCGTAGTGCATAAAAGTATAAGAATCTTGCCCTCCAAAAAATAGCATGGGCAATCCTTTCATCAGACGAAGGCCAAAATCCGGATATGAAAAATCATTCTGAAGTTGAGGTACTTCTTTTAAAATATTCCAAAGGAAAATTCTGTATTTGGTAGGTTGTGTTTTAAGAAGATCAATATAACCACTCATTTTCATTTTGGCATGAGGCTCGTTGAAACCTTCTTTATAATCTACAGGCCTGTCGTCATATAAAGGAACAGTTATATCTCCGGCAACGGATTTCATATACTCTAAATTCCATTTTGTAAATGCCGGCCAGTCTTCTATAAAGCGTTCAATTACAACAGGTTTCTGAGGTTTAAAGTAGCGCTCTAAAAAATCTTTTTTAGATATGGTTTCTACTCTATCTACTGATTGAAGATTCAATTTCATTAAAAAAATGAGTAAAAAAATAAATTCAAAAATAGTAAACTATTCAATTTGTTGAGCAGCCTGTATAGGAGAAATTTTTTCAGGACGCCTTGGCTTTTTTAATGGTTTAGCAGTATCTTTTTGAATATTTGTATTCGGAAGTTTGGCTTCAAAATCATCTAGCTCTTGCTGAAGTTCTTCCTGATTAGTAATGTTATTGATCTTAGAGTTTAAAGCCGAAAAAGCATCTAAAATGTTTTGTGTTTCATCATTTACTTCTTTTTCGGTTATTTTAGGAATGCTAGCCATGTCTTGTAACCGCAGTGTATAATTATACAACACATTAATACGGATCATCACATCATTTTCTTTAAACCTTTCTATGGTGAGTGAATCTTTCAGTTGTTTTGTAGTAGTAGAGAGTTCTTTTGACAGATTGAGTGCCTCAGAAGCATCAGCAGTATAATATTTTGTAATAAGCTGATCTAATTGTTGGTATGCTTCCCAGCCTTCAACTTTCTTTTTAGCTTCGGGCACCAAAGTTTCACCTATACTTCTTATGTTAGAAACATCTGTTTTTAGCGAATCAATAGCTTCTTTATCAGCAGAAGTTTCTTTATGGGTATTATTACACGATATAAAATATGTGCATAAAATAACAGCCGCAATTGTTTTGAAAATATTCATTTTAAAAATTTGTTGCAAAATTTCTAACAAACAAAAGTAACAAATATTGATTTCCTAAAACTATATAAAGCGGTTTAAACAATCTGTTTATTAATTATCTTTGCTCTGCTATCAACTATTTTTAGATGAAGGATACCATACTTGTTTTAGGAGCCTGCGGTCAAATAGGAACGGAATTGACCTTAAAATTAAGAGATATTTACGGCAAAAAGAATGTAATTGCTTCTGATATTAAAGAGGGTAATGCCGAATTAATGGAAACGGGCATTTTTGAATTTATAGACGCAACCGATAAAAATGCTATATCGGCAATTATAGAAAAATATAAAGTTACGGAAGTGTATTTGATGGCGGCAATGCTATCCGTAGTTGCAGAGAAATTCCCTGACAAGGCATGGAACTTAAACATGGGTTCGTTATTAAATGTGCTGGAATTAGCAAAAGAAGGTGTTGTTAAAAAAGTATTTTGGCCGAGTTCAATTGCCATTTTTGGACCAACAACACCTAGAAAGCTAACGCCCCAAACTACTGTTATGGAACCTACAACGGTTTATGGGATCAGTAAATTAGCAGGCGAACGTTGGTGCGCATATTATAAAAATAAATACAAAGTTGATGTAAGGAGTGTCCGCTATCCGGGAATCATAAGTTGGAAAACCAAACCCGGAGGAGGAACAACAGACTATGCCGTAGAGATTTATCACGAGGCAATAGCAAACAACGCATACAGTTCTTTTTTAAGCGAAAATTCAAGGTTGCCTATGATGTATATGGATGATGCTATAAAAGCAACCATAGATTTCATGCAAGCGACCGAGCCTAAAGAATACCTATCCTACAATATAGCTGCAATGGATTTTACTCCGGCAGAAATAGCCGATTCCATCAAAAAATACTATCCGGATTTTAAAATAACGTATTCACCTGATTTCAGGCAGCAAATTGCTGATACTTGGCCGGAAAGCATTGACGATTCAAAAGCAAGGGAAGACTGGGATTGGAAACCTACTTTCAATCTTGCTAAGATGACGCAAACTATGCTAAAGAATTTAAAAGAAATGTATATTATGTAACTTAATTTAATACAAGTTTACATAAGTTTGCACCGTTTTAAATTCTACCATTACATGAAAGATATCCTACAAGAAAGTCTTCAAAGATCTATTACATATTCAGAATACAGAAGATTGGTAACTGATCTTCTAAATGAAGGTAAATCTACTTCAAGCACTCAGTCGGAAGAGTTATTGAATTACAGTAAGTTAAACGACAGTAGAATGAAAAGGCTTGATAAAACTTTTCATTTAGATGATGAAACAACTGATGCACTTAAAAAATTGGATGTTGACTATCTGTGGCTTGTAATTACTGAAGGTTGGTGTGGAGATGCTTCTCAAAGTGTCCCGATTATGAATGCAATTGCCGAAACGGCTTCCATAGATATGAAAATTGTTTTAAGAGATGAAAATGAAGCATTGATGAATCATTTTTTAACAAATGGAGGTAAAGCCATCCCAAAACTAATAATGCTCCAAAAAGAAACCTTAGAAGTACTGAATACTTGGGGACCAAGGCCAAAAGAACTTGCAGATATCATTATTGCTTATAAAGAGCAACACGGCACGTTGGATGATACCATTAAAAAAGACACACAAGTTTGGTATAATACCAACAAAGGAAAAGCAATAGTTGAAGAACTGCTTGAATTGTTAGGAGTTACTCAGTTGGTTTAAGAAATCGTCAATAGAAAGCGCATCTTTCACAGAAAAATCACCGATCTGGGTTCGTCTTAGTTTAGAAAGGTAGGCGCCACTATTCAATGCTATACCAAAGTCATTTGCCAATGAGCGTATATAAGTACCTTTACTACAAACAACTCTAAAATCTACTTCAGGTAATTGAATATTGGTTATTTCAAATTGAGTTATGGTAATGGTTCTAGGCTTAATTTCAGTGGTTTCTCCGGCTCTGGCCAATTCGTATAAGCGTTTACCATCTTTTTTTACTGCTGAAAAAATAGGAGGTTTTTGTTCAATTTCGCCAATAAAATTTTCAGTTGTTTTTTTGATGATTTCTTCTGATAAATGCTCAGTAGGGTAATGCTGATCAATTTCAGTTTCCATGTCGTATGAAGGTGTGGTAGCCCCCAATGTAAAGGTTCCTGTATATTCTTTTTCCTGAGCTTGATAGGTTTCTATTTTTTTGGTGAAAGCCCCCGTACAGATAATCAGTAAGCCAGTTGCTAATGGATCTAAAGTGCCGGCATGACCAACTTTTATTTTTTTTAATTTAAACTGTTTTTTTATAGCCCATCGGAGTTTGTTAACGACTTGAAAAGATGTCCATTCCAACGGTTTATCAATCAATAAAACTTGTCCGTTCTTTATGTCTTCAACGGTCATTTATAAAGAGTGTTTAATTTATAAATGAGGCAATTATGGCAATGATACCAATTATCAAACAGTAGATAGAAAAATAGATGAGCTTGCTTTTTTTCACTAAAGTGATCATCCAACTGCAAGCAAATAAACCTGATACGAAAGCGGCTATAAAACCGACAGTCATTTGAGGTAATTGAGTACTCTCGAAACTAATTTCACCACTTAATATATCTTTTGCTACTTTTCCTAAGATCAATGGCACTACCATAAGGAAAGAAAAACGTGCGGCTTTTGTTCTGTCTATGCCCAGTAAAACTGATGTTGAGATAGTAGCTCCTGATCTAGAAATACCCGGGAGCATAGCGATAGCTTGCGATAAACCTATGATGAAAGAGTTTTGGTACGAAACACTTTTGTTAGTGTTTTTGGCTTTATCAGCCAAAAGCAATAAAATGGCAGTTACAATTAACATGGCTCCAACCAGTAGTATTTTTCCGTTGAAAAAACTTTCCAGTTCTTTTTCAAATAAAAGGCCGATAATAACTGCTGGAATCATGGAAATGATGATTTTCAATGAAAATTTCATTTCATCATTCCACTTAAATTGAAAAATTCCTTTGATGATTTGAAGAACTTCATCTCTAAAAACTAGTAAAGTGCTTAAAGCTGTTGCAAAATGTAGTACTACTGTAAATGTGAGGCTTTCTTGCGGCAAAGATTGATCGCCAAATAGGGCTTTCATCAATTCTAAATGTCCACTGGAAGAAACCGGTAAAAACTCGGTCAACCCTTGAATTAACCCTAAAATGATGCTTTCTAAGTAGCTCATTATTTATTAGGATTTGCTAAAATAGCATAGATCTCTATTGCCAACCCAATAATTACGAGTGTTGGCGCTAATCGTATTCTTTGAAAATTGTAGATATCTTCATTAAAAACAGCAGGATCATCACTACCTCCACCGGCCATTAAAGCAAAACCAATGGCAATAATAACAATACCAATAAGCATTATTATATAGTTGCGTTTTCCGAAAAGAAACTCATGTGTTGGTTTATTGGTATCTTTTTTAGCCATTTTAGTAATATAATTGATCGGTTCTAAGATTTAAAAAACGTTGTGTTGCAAAAAAAGCACTTATCCATGTAATTAAAATACCTAATAGGAAAATGCTTCCGAATAAAATTCCGAGTAATTCTCTATTTTCTAAAAATCCGAATTGTGGAAAATTTTTATTCAGATAATAAAGTGCTATAGCCAACGCTATCAGTGCAACAATAGAGCCCAATGCCCCTAATTTAATACTGCTCAACACAAAAGGTTTGCGTATAAAACGTTTGGTGGCGCCTACCATTTGCATGGTTTTTATGGTAAATCTTTTTGCATAGACTGATAACCGAATGGAGTTGCTGATCAACAACATGGCAATAAAAGTAAAGATGCCACTAAAGATCAATATCCAAAGACTTATCTTTTTAATGTTTTCGTTCAATAAAGAAATAAGCGGTTTATCATAAGAAACTTCATGAACTACATTGTTTTTAACAAGTTCATTTTCAATTTCAGCCATTTTTTCGGTAGAAACATAATCGGCTTTTAAATAAAGGTCTATGGCATTTTTTAAAGGGTTGTACCCTAAAAATTCCATAAAATCTTCACCATTCTCTTTTTTGGCAATTTCAGCAGCTTCTTCTTTAGAAATATATATGATTGATTTAGTAAATGCTTCACTTTTAAGTAAAGTCTGTAGATTTTTAACTTCTTGACTATCAGCTTCGTCTTTTAAAAAGATAGTGATGGAAGCCTGCTCTTTAAAGTAATCGGATATTTTTTTTGTATTAAGTACCAAAAGGCCAAATAAACCTAACATAAAAAGCACAAAAGCAATGCTGAGAATTACAGAAAAGTAAGACGATTTTAATTTTCTTTTTTGATATTTTTCAAAAGAAGTGCTCATTATCAGTTGCTAAAATTTGGCTGCAATATACTTATTTATGTTCAATTTCTTGGCATAATTCAATCAGAACTCCGTTTGTGGTTTTTGGGTGTAAAAAAGCCACCAATTTATTATCGGCACCTTTTTTTGGAGTAGTATTTAGAATAGTAAAACCTTCATTTTCTAACCTAGCAATTTCGCTTTCAATATCAGTTACGGCAAAAGCTATATGATGTATTCCTTCGCCTTTTTTCTCAATAAATTTAGCAATAGGGCTATCAGCATTGGTAGCTTCAAGCAGTTCAATTTTGTTTGGTCCGGTTTTAAAGAAAGAGGTTTTTACACCTTCGCTGGCAACTTCTTCAATTTTATAATGAGGTTGTCCAAACAATTTGGAAAACAATTCATTAGACTTTTCAAGGTCTTTTACAGCGATGCCGATATGTTCTATTTTATCCATGATATTTTTATACAAAAATATGGAATTTAGAATGGTTTTAAAGCGTATTTTTGCATTATGGAAACAAACAGACAAAAAAAGATTGCCGGAGTTTTACAGAAAGATTTGGTAGATATTTTGCAAAATGCCGCAAAAGATGGAATGAAGGGCATAATTATTTCAGTAACCAATGTTAGTGTTACTTCTGATCTGTCCATAGCAAAAGTGTCTATCAGTATTTTTCCGCAGGCTAAGAGAGACGAAATTATAGAAGGCATCAAATCAAATACGGCCACTATCAGACATGAACTGGCTCATAGAACCAGAAATCAATTACGAAGAATGCCGGAACTACTATTTTATTTGGATGATACATTAGATTATATTGAAGATATTGACAAGTCTTTAAAAGGTAAATCTGATAATCCTATCAAAAACCCGGACATTCTTGATAAAAGATTGAAAAAATAAGTTGCGCTTTCCTCTGTACATAGCTAAAAGGTATCTGTTTACAAAAAACAGCAACAATGCTATTAATATCATCACACTAATAGCGGCTGTGGGTGTAATTGTTGGTACGGTAGCTTTGTTTATAGTACTTTCTGTCTTTAGCGGATTGAAAGAGTTCAGTTTAGATTTTATCAGAATTGCAGATCCCGATCTAAAAATTTCTTCCGAAAAAGGAAAGTCTTTTCAGTTTACGGATAACTTAGCTGATATGCTTCAAAGTGAAGATATTGCGGCATACAGCAAAATAGTTGATGAACGTGCTTTTTTAAGTTATAAGGATAAATCGTATATAGCCAATATTAAAGGAGTTGATGCTAATTATTTAACGGTCAATAATATTGATACTGCCATTTATATTGGTGAGTGGTTTGATACAGAAGCTGCCCAAACGGTGGTAATAGGCAATGGAGTTTCTTCAACTTTGTCATTAGGAACATATGATTATTTAGAGTCTTTAAAAGTATATGTGCCTAAACCAGGCAAAGGGTATATTTCTAACCCTAAAACGGCTTTTAGCCAGATAGATCTACAACCTGTAGGGATATTCCGCTTAACGGAAGAATTGGACAAAAAATATGTTTTTGCGCAATTGCCATTAGTGCAACAGCTACTGAATTATGAACCTGATCAGATTTCAGGAATCGAGTTAAAACTACAACCAAATGCAGATAGAGAAAAAGTAATAGCCGAACTTTCTGATAAACTGGGGATTGATTTTAAGATACAGACCAGAGAGCAGTTGAATGCAGTTTTTTATAAAATGCTCAATACGGAAAATTTGGTTTCGTATCTAGTTTTTACACTTATACTTATCATAGCATTGTTCAATGTTATAGGTGCTATTGTAATGATGATCCTCGATAAAAAAGAAAACCTAAAGACATTATTCAATTTAGGAGCTCAGTTAAATGATGTTAGAAGAATATTTATCTATCAGGGCTTTTTACTCACCTTTTTTGGAATGCTAATAGGTGTTCTAATAGGCATTGCTATTGTATTAGCACAAAAAAACTTTGGTATGTGGATGATAACCGAATCGCTGGCCTACCCTGTGGAGTTTAGAACTATGAATGTTTTTATAGTGATTTTTACTATTTTGGCTTTGGGATA
>JAGQYU010000006.1:0-249 GCA_020435885.1 Flavobacteriaceae bacterium | reverse complement strand
ACTGAAAATCACTAAAATTTTCCAACACTTCATCAAAAACAGCAAATACGTCAGTAGCATCATCGCTGGTAACCATTTTCATACGATATTCTTTAAAGTGAGGGATACCTTTAAAATAATTGGTGTAGTGGCGTCGGGTTTCAAAAACCCCTAACTTTTCGCCTTTCCAGTCTATGGCCATTTGCAAATGTCTTCTTTCTGCATCCACTCGCTCTTGCATTGTTGGCGGAGCCAAATGTTTCCCGGTTT
>JAGQYU010000324.1 GCA_020435885.1 Flavobacteriaceae bacterium | reverse complement strand
AATCGTAAAAAATTAGCTCCCATCTCTTTGATTATAACCAAATCATGAATTTGTTTTTTGATAGGGACTGCATTTCCATATCCTTCTAGGTCTTGATGACGATTTACACCAATTAATTTTATAGGTTTATCATTCAATTTAAAACCATTAGTTGTTGCTTCAATCTTTCGAAAACCAATTTTGTGTTTATAGCTATCTACTAACTTGTTTTTACGGAATAGTTCAATGTTTACCTCATATAATTGAGGATCATTTGGTAACCATAATTTAGGTGAATCAACAATAATTTCGTTAAAAAAATTATTAGTAATCTTCTTAAATGATACGCTTTTATTCAGTTCTGGAATACTTATTTTAACTACGCATCTTTGTAACTCACTATTAAAAATTGCACCGCTAACCTTTAACTGCCCATTGAAATTTTCATCTAATTCAGCATCTATTTTAATAACATCTGCTCCATACTTTTTATCAAAATGAATACTATTTTCTTCAACTAAAAATACTTGCCTGTAAATACCTCCGTAAAAAGTAAAATCAGCATCCAGTGGAGGAATTCTTTTATTATGGGAATTATCAACCTCAACTTTTAGGGTATTCTTTCCTTTAACTAAAAAAGCTGTAATATCAATGTCAAAAGCTGTGTATCCACCTATGTGTTCTCCGGCAAATTGGTCGTTTACCCAAACCTTAGTTACCTGATTTGCTCCGTTAAAATGTAGAAAATACTTTTTGCTAACATCTTCAATAAAGATTTCTTTAGTATAAAATCCTTTGCCTCGCCAATAACCGGGTTCATCATCAAAAGCATCATTTACGTTCCATGTATGGGGAATTGTAACTATTTGTTTTACAGTATCTTTTTCTGAATAAAACGTCCATGTTTTTAACTCTTTCTCCTGAGCGGAAAGTGTAAGTGTAGTTATTAAAAATAGTAATGGAATTAACCTATGCATTACTTTATCACTCTATATAAATTATTTTGCTGCGTTCTGAAATTCCGTTTTCATTAAATGCTTCAACCTGTACATAATACGGTTGGTCAATGTTCAAAGCCCTTATTTCATAATTAGGTTCGTCATACAATAAAGCAGATAAATTCAACTTATCTTCAGCAATTCCCCAATAAACTACATAGCCTGTTGCATTGTCCATTTTATCCCAAGTTAAATTTACATTACGTCTGTCTGATTGTCTTTTAGCCTGAAAATTATTAGGCATTTCAGGTTTGGCTTCATAACCATTTCCAAAAATTCGAAATTCAGAAATTGACAAATATTCATTTGTACAATACACATGATTATAGCGCACAAAACGAGCGTCTTCTGGTTTCTCTAATTCTAAATAGGTATGTGGCGTATCTTCAGTATTTTTGGACTTATCAACAATGGTTTTCCATTTTTTTCCGTCTAACGAAGTTTCAATTGTAAATTGTTGCCTCAAAGTATCCGGACGACCGAAAATTCTGCTGTTATAATCCTGAAAATTAATTTGTAAGGCTTTTACCTGCATTTTTTTCTGCAAATCAATCGTTACATATATACTATCATTATTGCTTTGTGAAACCCAATACGATCGTATCTCTTCAT
>JAGQYU010000323.1 GCA_020435885.1 Flavobacteriaceae bacterium | reverse complement strand
GGAATATCAAAGAGATCATTGTTTCTATACAAAATGTAAAACCATACAGGTTGATAGAAATAGTTGACAGTCTGGTATCGCTACCTGTAAAGGTAAAGGTAGTTCCTCCTGTTGAAAAATGGATCGATGGTAATTTGCAAATAGGCCAGATCAATGAAGTTAAAATAGAAGATCTATTAAACAGGAATCCGATAAAAATTGATAACCCCATACTGCATAAAGAACTTAATGACAAGGTTATTTTAGTTACAGGGGCTGCCGGTTCTATAGGTGGAGAAATAGCCATGCAGATAGGTAATTATGGTTATAAACATGTAATTTTATTAGATCAGGCTGAGTCTGCTTTGTATGAATTACAGCAAGAGTACTTCAGAAAAAAATATAAGAATTTTTCTATTGAAGTGGCCGATATCCGTAATGTACAACGAATGGAATCCATTTTTGATAATTATGACATCGATATAGTCTTCCACGCAGCAGCCTATAAACATGTTCCATTAATGGAAGAAAGCCCTTATGAGGCCGTTAGAGTGAATATTTTCGGAACTCGTATTTTAATGGATTTAGCAGTAAAATATGGTGTAGAAAAATTTGTAATGGTATCTACGGATAAAGCTGTAAATCCGACCAATGTGATGGGTGCCACCAAACGGGTAGCTGAGATATATGCTAATTGTATGAACATTTTGGATAAGACAAAATTTGTTACCACACGTTTTGGTAATGTGCTGGGTTCCAACGGCTCAGTTATTCCATTGTTTAAGAAACAGATCGCCGAAGGAGGGCCTATACAGGTAACACATAAAGAGATTACCCGTTATTTTATGACCATTTCTGAGGCTTGTAGTTTGGTATTGGAAGCAGGTGTAATGGGTAATGGAGGGGAAATTTATGTGTTTGATATGGGAGAATCTGTTAGAATTTATGATCTGGCCAGACAGATGATACACCTTTCCGGATTGAAGTATCCGCAAGACATTGATATACAAATTGTAGGGTTGCGTCCCGGTGAAAAATTATATGAGGAACTGCTAAGCAACAAAGAAAATACCTTGCCTACCTATAATGATAAGATCATGATTGCCAAAGTAGATAAGGCTGATTGTACCTCTATTAAGGAAAAGATTATTGAACTATCTGAATTGAATGACACGGATAAATTTGCTATTGTATCAAAAATAAAAGTGGTTGTCCCCGAATTTATTTCAAACAATTCAGAGTTTGAAAAACTGGATAAGATTAGCTGATCTTGTATAAATACCAATATCGTACTCCCAGCAATAACAATATAGGTAATACTCCAACAGCAAATACCTGAATTTTAAAAATCCATAGCACAATTACCAAAACAAGCAGTAGTATCAATAGTAAAAAGTAATTCTTTAACCAAGGTTTGATAGTATTTTTCAATAGTAAAAAGGCCACAATCATGTTAGGGGCAAAAGCCCAAAAAACATTATAATTCTTGGCCGTAGCTGTATGGTCTGTAGCAAACCATAGTAAGGTTATTAAAAGTCCTAGGGTTCCTGTGAAGAAAAAAAGTGAAAAATCCAACCATTTACTTCGTCGCTTTTTTTTCAAGTCATTAAAAGTGATCCAGGTAACAAGTAAAGCAAGTAAAGAAAATAGTATGAAAGGTGTTAAAAAGCTAGATTCATTTTGTTTGGGTTTAGAAATAAATAGTTGATTGGTTTTAAACACAAGAGGTGCTTGTTCATCATCAACTTTAATAGTGGCTTTTTCGTAAGCTTTTAAAACATAATCGGGTAAAAAAGTATATTCTTTTGGAGTTGCTTTTTTATCGATTACTGAACCTAGCGCCAAATCTATTCCAAAACTTCCCCAAGGATGATTATCTAAATACTGATGTATCAAATTTCTAAAAGTATAATCCTTACCTTCAGCATATTCATAATTTAAGAGCATCTTATCCTGTAAAATGTTTTGAGAGACCTCCGGTAATTTTGTGGCACAGTTATCATACAGAAAATCATACAGGTAGGTCTTATTTTCTGGTTTAGCATTGTTCTCTAAAAACTCAAAGAACTGTTGTTTTTGTTGCTGTGATATATTCAAGACCTGTTCCGTAACACTTCGGTTTTCCTCTATATAATTCCTTAAAAAATATGTGAAAGGATAAGACCCTAGTTCGTATTCCAGCTTACCTTTAGCAAAATTTAGATAAAAGTTAGGCTTGTTAAAGTTATACATACCATAATTATAGGCTTGGTCAATTCCTAACACATGGTCTTTAACTCTATAGGCACTATGCCCAAA
>JAGQYU010000322.1 GCA_020435885.1 Flavobacteriaceae bacterium | reverse complement strand
TAGAGATTAGTTCCCTTTTAATAAATTCATAAGCTACATTTTGATCATATTCAACACTTGGTCTTAGTAAGGCATAAATATCACCTTTAAAATCAGGATTACCCATTTTATCATCCATATTCAAAATATATTGCTTTTGAGTAGGAGATTGACCTTTAGAAGCATCCATATACTTTTTATATGTATCTACTACTTTTTGTGTGTCAACCTTAGAATTAGTAATAGCATGATATAGGTCAAACAAATCTCGACCTTTTTTACGTTGATACAATGCCCTTAATTTTGTAGCCAATAATTCTTCTATGGTAAAAGAGTTCATTGAACATGAGCCGGAAAACCAACCATTCTCAACAGTGTGCTGTAATTCTTTATAGCCCATTACCGTGAAATGTTCTCTTGTATTGATCTCTAATTTTAACCTAAGATTTATTACAGGAGGTATTTCAGATTCAAATCGATAAGAGACCGTATTCATGTTTTCATTTTGTTTAATGTCTCTTTTAGATCCTAAAAAATCGAGTTGCTTTCTAATAGCCTGTAAAATAGGTTTTATGGGGCCTTCTTTAATCTGTACCAGGTCAATATCTTCTGAATATCGTACTTGGGGTTTTAAATAAATTTTATGCAATGCTGTTCCTCCTCTGAACGCCAAATGCTCTTTTAAAAAATCATCTGAAAACAATTCAATCAATGCCCTTTCTATGATTAAATCCTGTTCTACCTGTGCATCATTTGGCCATGGTGCATTCACTTTCCATTCTGTTATATATCGTCTTGGAATCATTAAAGGTCTATTTCGGTATTAATTATTAGATTCCACTTACTGTTTCTAATTCCTTTCGAAGTATTATGAGCAAGAGATAGTTTTGCCATTTTATTAGCTTTATTTTCTATAATTTTTAATAACAATTCAGAAAGTTTTGTTTCCCCTATTTTATCAAGTATATAGCCTAGCCTTTGAATTGTTGGTGTACTTATTTCTTTTGCAATACCATTTAATTTTGAAGGTTTTAGGTTTTCAATCAATTCTTCAATTATGGGTATAACCCTATTTAACCCACCTATTTGCTTGTGGTAATGGATCAGGTCAATAATTGTGAGTTCGGGAGATGAAATAAGTACATAACCCGCATCCGTTTTAACTTTATTTAACCAATCTCTTTCCCATGAATTTTTAATAAAAAAAGTAAGTTGTTGTTGTTTGTTTTTTACCGTACGTATTGGTGGTTTATGAATAATAATTTGAGATTCCATTGGTTGTTGATGCCCAGCGCCATGAAGAGCAGCGGCTGAAAATAAACCTAAATAATAATCCCTTTCTAAAAACTTCATCATATCATCTAAGTAATATGAAGTAGGTAATATGCCCTGATGAGAGTATTCTGGTGGAATAATTACAAAAAATTCTTTTCTTACCTGAGTAATTCGATTATCTCTTTTGAGCCTATGTAATTTTTGTAAAATAGCCTTATCGTTTTCGCGAAACTTATCTCTTAGTTCCTGTAAACTAAATGAGTACCTGCCTTGAGATTGAATTTGATATAAATATTCAGTTACAGCTTGACTAACCATGAGAAATCTGTTTGCGTAAAACTACATTTTTTGTAGTTAATTGCAAACATATTTCCTAACTATTTTTATAATAGCAATGATAATTGTTCGAGGTTTTTGTCCTGAATATTCAGGACGGAAGGGAGAAGCAAGAGGGTAGCGTGCTAACGCAACGCTACGTTTGCAGTTTGCTTCGCAAACAATTGATTTACTGTATTTTATGACTTAGGAAAATATTGGTCGAAAATTTGGAATTGTGTCAAATCCTTCTGTAACCCCTATAAACACTGAAAAAAATTGTCACAATTGATAAATTTTGATGCTCTTTGTTTTAAATTGATAACTATGAAAACTACCGCATCCGCCTGGCGGATTTGGTGCATTTTTAAAGCAATGGATTCTCATCCATCTACCAGCCTCTGAATCCATCACTTTAAAAATGTTTATTTTCCTTT
>JAGQYU010000321.1 GCA_020435885.1 Flavobacteriaceae bacterium | reverse complement strand
TTATTCTAAAACTTTCTTCAACAGGGTTTGGGTAGATAGAAAATCTGGATAAGAATTCTTCGTCAATAGCTAATGTTACTTGCCCACTTCCGTAGATTTTAAACTCGCCGGGTTGTAATGATATTAAACTGTTAGTATTAGTAACAGAAATGCTGGCATTGTTGTTTAAAAGATCATACCATGTACCGGTTTGCTGGAAAGTAGGGTTTATACTTTGTGTAGTTACTCCGAAGTTTCCGATTATAGTTACATATTTTAAATCTGGATTAGCAGCAGGATCTGTTAACTGAATTTTTTTAAGACCATTGGTATTGGCAACATCCAACGTAAAATTTGCTGTTCTAAAAATATCTTCCTGCTTTTTAAGTTGTATAATTTTAGACCATTTATCATACAGGGCTTTTCTGTCAGGATCATTGAAATAATCCCAACGGATAGGTTTATTACAAACCCTGCAATCATAATCAATACTATAATCATAACCCAATTCACCAAACTGCCAAATCATTTTTGGGCCGGGAACTGTAAAATAAAATGCACCAGCTAATTCCATTCTGTCTAAAGCGGTAGATAACGTTTTTATGTTGTAAGTACCACTTGAATTTCCATGTTGCAGATTTTTGTACATCAAACGTTCTTCATCATGGCTTTCCATATAGCTTACGTTTGCCGGAACGGTCCAACCTCTGTTGAGATATGAAATCCAAGAGAAATCAGAATCGTCATTCCAGCCCATGGTAGCTTCGTTATAATTGTAATTATGATTACCCCAAACCATAATACCTTTGCCTTCATTTAATCGGTAATTAATCCATTCGGTTTCTTCGGTATTAGTGCCTAAATGTTCAAAAATTATGTAAAAATTAGGGTCAACATCCCACTGATAATCAGCATATTCTTTTAAAACAGCAACTCTGTCTGCTTGATATGCTCCTGTGCAAGTTTCATTTGTATCAGTACAATTTTGCGTAAAACCTTTTGTCAAATCCCACCTAAAACCATCAATTTTATATTCATTGATCCAGTATTGAGTGGTACGCTTCACGTAATCTTGAGTCGCTTGTTTGCTGTGATTAAAATCATTAAATACACTATACGTATGGGTTGCAACCGGATTAAAGAAAGGACTATCAGTACTTGCTTGCCCATTATATCCACCATTATCCGTATTCCACATACGATAAAAAGGATTTTGTCCTGTTGCATGGTTATAAACAACATCTAATATTACAGCAATTCCTCTTGAATGGCATTCATCAATAAATTGTTTAAAAGCTGTAGGTGTACCGTAGTATTTGTCTAAAGCCATATGGAATGATGGGTTATATCCCCATGATTCATTTCCGTCAAATTCGCTCACTGGCATTAACTCGATAGCATTTACGCCAAGTGTTTGTAAATAATCTAATCTTGCTTTTACAGCATTAAAGCTATGTAGTGCATCAAAATCTCTGATAAGTAATTCGTAAATCACCAGATCAGTTTTTGCAGGGCGCTGGAAATTAGTTACTTGCCAGTTATATGCAGCATCGCCAGTTCTTAATAAGGTTACTGCATGTGATGTCTGTCCGGTTGGGTAGGCTGGCAAATTAGGATAGGTAGCGTTATCAATATATTGATCGTTATTTTCATCTAAAATAGAAGTTGAATAAGGATCAGCAATTCTGAGTGTACCATTTACCAAGTATTGATACATGTGGTTGGTTTGCGGCGTTAGCCCTGTTAACTCAATCCAGAAACGATCTTTAGAAGAATCTTTTTTTAATAAATAATTGGTATCATCTCGTTGCCAATTATTAAAATCGCCAATAACATTCACATAGTCTTTTCCAGGAGCATACAGTACCAACGTTACTTTTGTATTGTCTGATGTATTGTAGTTTATACCATCTAACATCCCTGTTGGAACAGGAGCTTCAACTACTGTTGGTGGAGGATCTACAGTGCCTACACTTACTAAAATGTCTTGAGTTTTTTTATCACCAGTGCCATCTTTGGCCTTTACCAAAAACCCTATAGTACCTATTCCAGTCCTAGAATAAAAAGTGGCTGGAACAAATGTAATCGTATAGGTATCATTACCCGAATTATAGACAAGTTTATTAGCTTCATTAGAGTTTGACCAAGTACCATTAGTAGGGCAATCCAGTTGACTGGCGCCATTGGTATCAAAAGACCATGCCCAAAGATACAGAGAATGATCAGTTATTCCCCAAGTACTTTCATTTATAGATGATCCATTAAAAGTAATAGTAATTTGGTCATCTTCATTAAAAGTAGAAGGGTTAATGGAATAAGTGACCGTTTGTTCTTGTGCAAAGATATGGTTAATGATAAACAGTATTATAAGTAAAATTTTTTTCATCTGCTTATTTTTAATGTGCAAAAAATATACAAATAACCTTAAGGTTATTAAAGAGCCATTATGTATTTCGTATTTAAGAAATACAAGGCTGCTTATAAGAACTACAAACAGCCTTTTAGGTTTAATGTTTTAGATGATTTTAATTTTGTTTTCCTAATGAATAGGTCAACTCATTCATATCCATGGTAATTACATAAGTACCAGCTGTAACGGCAATATTTGTTCCTCCTGCATCAAGAGTTCCATCTGCTCCTGTATCACCATAATCAGTATCCCAAGCTTCATTAATTCTGAATTTAATTTCGCCGTCAATAAGAGTAGCGCCATCTGCAACCCAAATGCCAGGATTAACTTCTGTCAATATAAAATCTGGTGTTGCACCCCAATCATTATACCCAGAACCAACAATACCCCATGCATCAGCAGCTTCCATAGTGTAAGTTAAATTATTTAGGTCTAATGTAATTTGATAGAAGCCTGCTGTAACAACAATATTATCTCCACTTGCATCTAAAGTTCCATCAGCACCTGTATCACCATAATCAGTATCCCAAGCATTATTTAATCTAAATTTGATTTCACCATCAATAAGTTTAACATTAACCTTAAAAGTATCAGTTGTATAGTCATAGAAGAATTTAGCATCTGGAGTTGCGCCCCATTCGTTATAACCAGAGCCTACAACTCCCCAAGAATAAGCTTCTTTAGTATAGGTGTTATCATTCAAGTTTAAAGTTATCTTGTATGTACCTGCTGAAACAACGATATTATCACCGCCAGCATCTAATGTACCGTCAGCGCCAGAATCTCCATAATTATTAGTCCAATCATTATTTTCCCTAAACTTAATTTCACCATCTAATAGGGTTACATAAGCTACATACACACCGTCAGTTGAAGTTGTATAGAAAGGAGCATCTGCAAAAGCCCCCCAATTGTTATAACCAGAACCTACAATACCCCAAGATGAGACACTTATACCACTACCAGCTCCAGTATCTTCAATGAGAGTAATGTTTAACTCAACAGTTTCTGATGTGGAAATAATGGCATCACTACCTGATCCAGACCCCGGAAAAGCCTTAACTCTAAAATACACTACTCCTACATTATTAGGGTCGCCATTTGCAAAAGTTGTTTTTGGATCTGTATCCAAATCTAGAGAATCAGCCAATTTTAATAGATCTTTTACTAATACAACTTGATTGGTAGTACTAATAGTTCCTGAAGTATAATCTGCTTCATCGAAATCACTAGAGGTAGAACCTTCTAATATGTAGTTTACTTGTGTTTGAACATCAAAACTAGGTTCTGTCCATACAAAACGTTCTGCAACATTATTTTTTATTTCAGATGATAATAAGTATTCATCTGAAAATGAGCTTACAAAAGCTACTTGTTCAGAGGCTTCTTGAAGAGTAAACTTAGGAATAAAGTCGTCATTTTCACAGGCAGTGAAAAGAAGTACTGAGCCTATGGCGAAAAAAATCTTTATAAGATATGAATTTATATTTTTCATGATTTTTGTTAATTTTTAATTTATTAATAACCAGTATTTTGAGTTAAATTAGGATTAGCATCTAAAGCTGTTAATGGAATAGGGAATAAATTATAATAGCTAGGTATAGAAGTGCCATTTGCAGTATTTCCTTTCCATGGCCATACATAACTATTACCTGTAAACATTCCAAAACGAATTAGGTCTGATCTTCTGTGTCCTTCAAAATTAAGTTCTCTAGCACGCTCATCTATTATAAAATCTAATGTTAGTTCTGATAACGAAATGGTGCTTGCACCGGCTCTTGTTCTTATATCATTTACATAAGTTAATGCATCAGA
>JAGQYU010000061.1 GCA_020435885.1 Flavobacteriaceae bacterium | reverse complement strand
TTTTAGGAGCAATATATTAGCCCTAAATATTCCTTGATAATAATCATTCCAATAACTAGCAGGAATTGTTGATTCACTCATGGTATAGTTTGAAAATGATTGAATTCCCGTTCCATCGGTAGCTCCGCCTCCACCAGCATAATGATCATCCGAACCGGCATTCATCATAGTAATCATATTTTCAAAACCTTTTGATTCCTTACCTATAACATCATACACTGCTACCAGACCAGAAAAAGCTTCGCTTTCATTCCTATAATAACTCGCTTCTAAAGGATTATCATCTTTGGGATCTACTTCAATAAAATCCTCACTGCATGAATAAGCAAGTGTTATAAAGAGTCCAAAAAATAAGTATTTAATATTTTTTAGTATCATGATAAATTATTTTTAAAATTGTACATTAACACCTAACATTCCTGATTTGGCCTGTGGATAGTAACCTCTGTCTATGCCAAAAATACCTCCACCTATTTCAGGGTCATATCCTGAGTATTTAGTGAATGTAAATAGGTTTTCGCCAGTAATAAAAATCCTTGCCCTGCTAAGTCCTATTTTACTTATTAAATCGTTAGGTAATGAATAACCTAGCTGGATAGTTTTAAGTCTTAAATAATCACCATCTTCCAAATAAAAATCAGATGGGTTATTAAAGTTTCTGTTGGTATCATTAGTTGTAAGCCTTGGAAATGAATTTGAAGTTCCTTCACCTGTCCATCTGCCTAAAGCACTTGTTTGATAATTAGCACTGCCTATATCTAACCTTCTTAAGCCTTGATATATTTTATTTCCACCTGCACCCTGTGTAAAGATCATTAAATCAAAGTTCTTATAATCTAAATTAAGAGTAAAACCAAAAGTAATTTTTGGTAATGAACTGCCTAAAAAATCTCTATCATCAGCATCTATAACACCATCATCATTAATGTCTACCCACCTAAAATCGCCAGGTTTGGCATTGGGTTGTATTATATCTCCATTTGTAGCAGTATATGAATTTATTTCTTCCTGAGTTTGGAAAATACCATTGGTTCTAAATCCAAAAAAGGAGTTGATAGCCTGCCCTACTTGTGTTCTGGTAATAGCATATGTACTTGACTGTACAGTTGCTCCGCCAGATAAGAACTCAATACCATTTCCTAAAAATGTCACCTCATTTTTTAAAGTAGATAAGTTTGCATTGATTGAAAAACCAAAATCATCGTAATGTTTATTATACCCTAATTCAATATCAATACCTTTATTTTCCATATCAGCTACGTTACCAACTGGATTACCTGGAGCACCCACATAACCTGGAATTTGAACATCTTGTAATATCCCCGTTGTTGTTTTGTTATACCAATCAAAGTTAATGGTAAATCCATTTAAAAAATTAGCTTCAAAACCTATATTGGTTTGGCTAGTTTCTTCCCATTTTAAATCCGGGTTAGAAGGTGCATTTGGGCTATTACCAACTGTTACTGATCCTGAAGAACCAATAGTATAGTTTCTACCTCCTCCAATTGTTGAAAGATATCTGAAATCACCTATTTGATCATTACCAGTAACTCCATAGCCTCCTCTTATCTTAAAAAATGTAACCAGATCATTTTCTGGCCAAAAATCTTCTCTAGATGTAACCCATCCTAATGAAAAAGATGGAAAAACACCGAATTTATTATTTGAACCAAAACGAGAAGATCCATCTCTACGTATTATACCTGTAACTAAATATTTCTCTTTATAATCATAGTTTAACCTTGAAAATAAAGAAATAACTCTGTGTTCTGTTCCTTCATAAGCCGAAGAGGATTTTTTGTCACTAGGGTGATCAGAAGGAAAAGCAGCAGTTCTATAACTAGTTGAAGGTATATCATTATAAGTTACAGTTGTTCCACTGGTAATATTATCAACATAAGTACCTTGTCCAACTAATATTGTAAAACTATGATCATTAATATCTTTATTATATGAAATAGTATTTTCTATATTCCATCCAAACCCTTTATTATTACCTTTAGAAATATTATTTGTTAAAACCGCAAATGCAGGATTTAAATAAGAAACCGGAGTAAAACTGTTATATCCCCAATATGCTAACTTAGCACCTAGAGTACTCCTTATTTTTAAATCTTTTATAGGTTCAATTTCAACATAAGCATTCCCAACAAAATTATCCGCCCAATCGTAATTACCTAATCTAGTTTGCTCATAAGCCAATGGATTTGACATTTCTTGTCCTACATAAGGAGAAATTGCATACGGATTTCCATTAGCATCTCTAAATATGCCATCATTGGTATAAGGTGCCTGATTTGCAAGTACAGGATCCGTTTCGATTGTTGGTGTAACAGGGTCTAAATTGATAGCTGAAGCCAAAGGCCCCCCGAACTCACTATTAGTATTACCCAAACCAACAACTTTTTCATTTGAATACCCAACAGTTTGACCTAATGTAATATAATCATTTATTTTATGAGTTGAGTTTAGTCTTAAATTCTTTCTGGTATAATTTGATATTCTTGAAGAGACGATACCTTCCTGATCTAAATATCCAAACGAAGCATAAAATGTAGATTTTTCTGTACCTCCACTTAAACTCACTTCATGATTTTGACGTTTTGCACTATCATTAAAGATAACATCCTGCCAATCTGTACCTTTTCCATATGACTCCGGATTAGGAAAAATGATACTTCCCCCTCCAGCTACAGAAGCTTCATTCCTTAAGGTTGCATATTCAGTAGCGTTAAGTAAACTTAATTTACGTGCTGGACCTGAAACCCCAGCTGAACCAGTATAACTAACACTTAGTTTTCCTGATTGTCCTTTTTTAGTTGTAATTAAAATAACACCCGTTGCAGCTCTTGACCCATAAATAGCTGCTGAAGCAGCATCTTTCAATATTTCAACAGAAGCAATATCAGATTGATTAAGATAACCTATGCCCCCAGCATCAACAATTACACCATCTACTACCCATAAAGGTTCGTTATTGTTTAATGTAGTAACACCTCTTACACGAATAGTGGAAGATGAGCCTGGTTGCCCTGAATTAGCAGCAATTGTTATACCAGAAACCCTACCTTGTAGTGATTGTTCAACTCTGGTAATAGGTAAATCTTCTAAATCAGATTGCTTAATACTTGAAATTGCACCAGTTACAACACTCTTCTTTTG
>JAGQYU010000320.1 GCA_020435885.1 Flavobacteriaceae bacterium | reverse complement strand
AGGAGCAACAGCAGCAGCTTTTCTAGCTTCGTTTACTTCTTTCTCGGCAGCAATAGCTTTAGCTTTAGCATCGGCTTTAGCTTTAGCCAATCCATCTTCTTTAGCAGATACTTTTGATGCTTTTTCATCTAACCAAGCTTGAAATTTAGCTTCAGCTTGCTCTTCAGTTAAAGCACCTTTTTTAACACCAACAGCTAAGTGTTTCTTAAGTAAAGCACCTTTGTAAGCTAAAATAGCTCTTGCAGTATCAGTTGGTTGTGCTCCGTTTTGAAGCCATTTAACTGCGGCATCTACATCAAGATCAATAGTTGCAGGGTTTGAGGTTGGGTTGTAAGTTCCTATTTTTTCTAACAACTTACCATCTCTTTTTGCACGTGAGTCGGCAGCTACAATCCAAAAGAAAGGCTTACCTTTTTTTCCGTGTCTTTGAAGTCTAATTTTTACTGACATAGTTTTTATTAATTTTTTAAGGTACGCGACCTCGGTTATTAAAAGTCTTACCATCTCGTGATAAGTGGGCGCAAATATAGTAAGTTTTTATTTATAAAAGCCTCAATTTTAATTATTTTCTTCAAGTTATAATTATGCAATTTATTTATGGATATTTGTAAAAAGTTTTTAAATGAAAGTTCTCGGAATAATACCTGCCCGTTATGGTTCTACACGTTTGGAAGGTAAACCTTTACTGGATATTTGCGGTAAACCTATGATACAACGTGTGTATGAGCAGGCAAAAAAACAATTACAACAGGTTATTGTTGCCACGGATGATGAACGTATTTTTAAAGCAGTAAGCGGTTTTGGAGGAGAAGTGGTTATGACGTCGCCAAACCATAATACAGGGACTAACAGATGTTTGGAGGCTTATGAAAACTTTACAAAAACAAATGATGTTGATTTTGATGTGGTTATTAATATTCAAGGTGATGAGCCTTTGTTAGATCCTGAACAACTCCGTTTATTGGTTTCTTGTTTTGATGATGAAATTACTGAAATGGCTACGTTGGTAATTCCTGCTAAAGAAAAAGATGATCTTTTTAGTGGAGGTGTGTTTGTAGTGTTGGATAAACTTAAAAATGCTTTGTATTTCAGCCGTTCTGTGGTACCGTTTGTACGGGATGCAAAGAAATCTGAATGGACAACAAAGCACACTTTTTATAAACATGTTGGTATGTATGCTTTTAAACCGAAAGCGTTGCATGAATTTGCCAATTTACAACAAACTAGTTTAGAGGTAGCTGAGTCTTTAGAGCAAAACCGTTGGTTGGAAAACGGCAGAAAAATAAAAGTAGCAATTACTGATATTGAAACCATTGCGGTGGATACGCAAGAAGATTTGGAAAAGGTAAGGAAGCTTATAAAAAGTTAAAAGATGAGGCTGTCTAGAAAGTCTTTTCTCTGTCATTTCGAGCGTAGTCGAGAAATCTAAGTTATTAGTTTACAATACATTTCGACTGCACTCAATGTGACAGTTTAAAGTTTATGTAGCTTTTCAGACAGCCTCTTTTTTAATGATTATTTTATAACAAGTTTTTTAGAGTCACTTTGTGTAGCATTTGATATTTTTACTGTGTATTCTCCTTTTGGTAAATAATAATTTCCATCCTTAGCTTTTTCTATTTTAACTTCTTGTTCGCCTTTCTTTTTCTTCTTAGAAGTTGCAGTCACCAATTTTTCATCAGCAGTTAGATTATACGTAAAGTAGTTAAATCCACTATCTGCATTAATAGTAAAACTATTTAGTTTTTTTCCATCATTGGCAATTATTTCAAGAGTATATGTACCTGAAGTATTTACGTAATAAGGAATAACGATTTCCGGTACCATAGGCTTGTCCCATTTACTCCAAGAACTTCCCCAACGGCTTGAGAAACGTTGTTCAGGAATGTCAAATAAAGCAATGGTTTTATTCTTAATTTTACTGTATTGCTGCAACGGAGCTATATTCGCTTTATAGATAGAACGGCCATGTGTTCCGATAAGAAGATCTTTAGCTTTAGGTTGAATTACCAGATCATGTATGGCTACCTTTGGTAAACCATTTGAAAAAAGTTGCCAGTTTTGGCCTTTATCAAACGAAACATATGCTTCTTTATCGTTACCTAAATACAACATACTTTCATCTTCAGAATCTTCTTTTATAACATTCACAGGGGAGTCAGGTAAGTTACTTGCAATAGGTTGCCATGTGTTTCCAAGGTCTTCACTTACATATACATACGGTTTAAAATCATCATTACGGTAACCGTTGAGTGTGGCGTATATTCTGTTCTTATTATGTTGTGAAGCTATTATTCGAGAAACCCACAACCCTTGAGGTAGATTATCTGAAAGTCTTTTCCAACTGCCGCCAGCATCTTGTGTGAGTTGTATATAGCCATCATCGGTTCCAACTACTATCAATCCGAATTGCAGAGGGCTTTCAGAAATACTTGTTAGGGTTCCGTAAGGTACGTTTCCTTTTTTGCCGCCAGTAGTTAGATCATCAGAAATAGCAACAAAATTTTCGCCTTTATCCATAGAGCGTAATAATTTATTAGCACCCATGTAAAGTATATCTTGGTTGTGTGGTGATAGTAGAATTGGAGTTTGCCAATTGTATCTGTAAGGGGTTTCGCCTAACTCATGTTTAGGATGTATACTCATACGTTTGTTGGTATTCAAATCAATGCGGCTGTAGTATCCGAATTGCGATCCTGTGTAAACAGTAGCATTGTCTCTATTGTCAATTTGAACTTGCATACCATCACCTCCATTTATGGCATTGTAAGGGTATTTTCCGTTGCTTTCCCAATATTTAGAATGTTCATATGTGTTCGGCCCATACCAAACACCATTATCTTGTAAGCCACCGTATACATTGTAAGGCTCTTTATCATCCACATTGATGTAGTAGAATTGCCCAACGGGGATAGAATTGTTTTTCATCCAACTTTGGCCATCATCATATGTAATGTTTACGCCACCGTCATTTCCATTGATGATATGCCCTTTTTGATTAGGATTGACCCATATTTTTTGATGATCGGCATGTACATTTTCTTTGTCGATGCTGATAAAAGTTTTGCCTCCATCGTCAGATTTTAAGAGTGGAACACCACCAATATAAACCGTATTTTCATCAGAGGTATTTACAGCTATGGTGCCAAAATAATATCCGTAGGTGTAGTAGAGGTCATCCAAATAATCACTATGAGTTTTTTTCCAAGTTTTGCCACCATCTGTAGATTTATATAACTCAGCGCCAATTACTTCGGTGTCAAACAGATCACTATTACCGTCTTCTAAATACAGCGCCAAATCTATAGGCTTTACTTCGCCTTTTTTAACCAATGATTTTACTTTTTCTGCGGTATATTTTTTAGGGAAGCCATTATCTTTTAAATATTTATCTAAATCTTTACTATCAAGATTATGAAAAGCATCCGACACCATTGTTTTAAAATCATCTTTCTTCAAGCCTTTTTCTTCTTTTTTCTTTTCACCTTTAGGTCTATGAGCCTGATTATCAAGAAGTGCATAAAGAATGTTGTCATTAAAAACGGCAAGACCTATTCGACCAACACCATCCCCTTGAGGGAAACCACTTGTTTCGTCGGAAACTAACTCCCATGTTTCACCATTATCTGCACTTTTGTAGATTCCTGAGTGTTTTCCATTACCTTTAAAATCCCATGCTTTACGATCACGTTCCCATGCTGCAGCATACACTATATTCGAATTAGTTGGAGAAGCAACAAGGTCTATTATACCAGTATTTTCATCAATAAATAACACTTTTTTCCAAGTTTTGCCACCATCAGTAGTTTTATAGACACCGCGCTCTTCGTTTGGAGTATAAAGATTCCCGATAACGGCAACTAGCAATACACCGGGGTTGTTTTCATCTAAAATAACTCTACCAATGTGTTGTGAATTTTCTAACCCAGCCACAGTCCATGTCTTTCCTTTGTCGGTACTTTTTA
>JAGQYU010000319.1 GCA_020435885.1 Flavobacteriaceae bacterium | reverse complement strand
TTGCTTGTTCTCGCCTACTTCTGAAAATCCGTGAGGATTTTCAGTTTGGTGTGTACTTGCAAAGTAACCGCTAAACCTCGCTACTACTCATACACTAGACCGATAAGCGAAAACAAAAAAGCCATCTTATTGAGGTGGTTTTTTATATTTATTAATCATCTGCTTTTAGAATTCTCTATTCACATCAAAGCTTTCCAGATATTCAGCTACACGTTTTACAAACATACCACCTAGGGCACCATTTACCACTCTATGATCATACGAATGTGACAGGAACATCTTCTGGCGTATGCCTATAAAATCGCCTTCCGGGGTTTCAATAACAGCAGGCATTTTTCTAATGGCTCCCAATGCTAAAATACCTACTTGCGGCTGATTGATAATAGGTGTACCCATGATACTACCAAAATTACCCACGTTGGTAACGGTATATGTACCCCCTTGAATATCATCAGGTTTTAGTTGATTAGTACGTGCCTTGTTAGCTAGATCATTCACAGCTTTGGCCATACCCACTAAATTCAGTTGATCGGCATTCTTAATAACCGGAACAATTAAGTTGCCATCTGCCAAGGCAGTAGCCATCCCTAAATTCACATTTTTCTTTTTGATGATCTTATCACCATCTACAGAAATGTTTACCATCGGGTAATCTCTCAACGCTTTGGCAACAGCTTCCATAAATATAGGTGTAAAGGTTAGTTTTTCACCTTCTTTAGCATAAAACTTATCTTTAACCTTATTCCTCCAATTTACAATATTGGTAACATCTACCTCCACGAAAGACTGTACATGTGCCGAAGTGTGTTTAGACTCCACCATGTGTTGTGCAATCAATTTGCCCATACGGCTCATTTCTATGATCTCATCACCACCATTAATAGTAACAGAAGCTTTTGCGGGTTTACTTTCTGTTGACTGAGGAGAAACGACAACTGTTGGTTTAGCTTCAGTTTTAACAATCGGTCCAGAACCTCTGCTTTGTATGTAGGCTAAAATATCGTTTTTGGTTACTCTATCATCTTTACCTGTACCAGCAATAGCCTCTAACTCATCCATAGTAACATTCTCTTTCTGGGCTATAGTACGTACCAAAGGCGAATAAAACCTTCCGGAAGCGTCATTAGAACTGATAGTTGGTTTAACTATTTCTTTAGCCTTATCAATAGTTTGCTCAATTACGGCAACTTCTTCTTTAGGCTCTTCAACAGGAGTTTCCTCTATAACAACAGATTCACTTGATACAGATGCATTTGTTTCAATAACAGCCAATGTTTCACCTACTTTAACCACATCATCTACATTAAAGAACTTTTCGACCAATACCCCTTCTACCTCAGAAGGAACTTCAGAATCTACCTTATCAGTTGCAATTTCTACAATCGGTTCATCAAGTTCTATGGTATCGCCAACCTCTTTTAGCCATGAAGTAATGGTTGCCTCGGCAACACTTTCACCCATTTTCGGTAATTTCAGTTCAAATTTAGCCATCAGATTACATGCATTTAGAGTTGCGCAAAGGTAAGAAAATAAATATCATTTTATAAAAACGCAAACGTTTTCGATGTTAATTTATATTGAAGACTTTTCAAAATATTGGTTGTTAATCAATTAAATTTTGAATAAAAAATAACGGTATACTACTTCTTATTTTATATCATCAAATTATTGTTTTTAAGA
>JAGQYU010000318.1 GCA_020435885.1 Flavobacteriaceae bacterium | reverse complement strand
ACCATCAACTTCAATAGTTTCTCTAGAGTCAGCAGTAGATTTAGTGATAAAAACATCTTCGTTAGACATGTCTTTAAAAGCTACCATTCTATAATTTTCTGGATGAATTCCTTTTTTCATCTTACTTCTTTTTTTAAATTGTTAAGTTTATAGCCTTTCACTGTTAAAAAATCTACCCGGCTATTTTGAGAGTGCAAATTTAATACTATTTTTGAAAAAACAAACAATTGAAAACGCATTTTTATAAATTAATGAAAAAAATAAAGAGCGCCAATTTGGCATTGCTTGGAATTCTACTTACCATTTCATCGTGTAAAAGTGAATATAAATTACAATTAGAATCGCCAAAGCAATTACAAGTCAGTGAAAAACTTAGTGTTTCTGTCACAGAAAAAAATAACCAACCTATTGATTCTACATGGTATTACCTTGATGGACAAAAACTTGCTGCAGCTTCCGCAATAGATATTTCTGATAAAAAATTAGGAAAACATGCTGTATCTGCCACTATTTTTTATGGTGAAGAGCAAAAGAAATTGACCAATACAATAGTTTTTTTAGCAGCAAAAGCTCCCCAAATTTATACGTATGAAATTGTAAATGAATACCCTCATGATGAAAACGCTTTTACACAAGGGTTAGAATATTACGATGGTTTTTTATATGAAAGTACAGGCCAAAGAGGGAGTTCATCGCTTAGAAAAGTAGCATTAGAAACAGGCAAAGTACTTCAAAAGATTGATCTTGAGGATAAATATTTTGGTGAAGGGATGACCATTTTCAACAATAAAATTTACATGCTAACATGGCAAGGCAACAAGGGTTTTGTATTTAATTTAGATACTTTTAAACTTGAAAAAGAATTCCCTTATGGACAAAGTAAAGAAGGTTGGGGGCTAACGCACAATAATGAACAACTTATTAAAACTGATGGCACAGATAGAGTTTGGTTTTTAGACCCCGAAACGTTAGAAGAAAAATCGCATATAGAGGTTTATACAATAGATAGAAATACTGATAAACTAAATGAAATAGAATATATTAACGGAAAGATCTATGCAAATATTTGGCAACGAAACAGTATCGTTATTATTGATCCGATAACTGGTACTATTGAAGGAATTGCTGATCTTTCAGGATTGCAATCTAAGGTAGGAAAATCTGGTGATGACCATGTGTTGAATGGTATTGCTTATGATGAAGAAAAAGATCGCCTTTTTGTTACGGGGAAAGACTGGAATACACTTTTTGAAATAAAACTACTCAAAAAGCAATAAATCAGTATTACTTTTGTTTAAAAAGCTATAGTTATCCGCTAATGAGAGCATTGTATATTCTTGCCGCTATTTTGTTGCTCTTTGGTTCTTGCCGTAAAGATTTCGGAACTATTATCAGCAAAGGAAATCTGGAATTTTCAAAGGATACGGTGTTGCTCAACAGGGTTTTTGACGATATAAGTTCTAGCACTCAAAGTTTTAAAGTATATAACAGGAGCAATGATGATATAACTATTCCCAGAATTGCACTTGGCAGAGGTGAAAACTCTTTTTATAGGTTAAATGTTGATGGTATTGCCGGAAAATCTTTCGAAAATATTGATATCCTTGCAAAAGACAGTATTTATGTTTTTGTAGAGGCAACCGTTGATTTTGATCAAGTTACTGATGCTGAGTTTTTTTATAGGGATTCTGTAGTTTTCTATGCTGAA
>JAGQYU010000317.1 GCA_020435885.1 Flavobacteriaceae bacterium | reverse complement strand
CAACAATCTACCGGGCATACGGCAGCGCATTGTGGCTCATCATGGAAACCTTTGCACTCCGTACACTTGTCAGGAACAATAAAATAATATTCATCACTTATAGGCTCTTGTGCATCATCTGCGTTTGCTTCATTACCGCTAGGTAATACTATATTTCCTTTTAAAAATGTACCATCACTATATCGCCAATCATCTGCAGCTTCATAAATAGCATTATTAGGGCATTCAGGCTCACAAGCACCACAATTTATACATTCATCAGTTATAATAATAGCCATAATTTTTATTTGAATTAAATTTGCGCAAATGTATTAAATAAAATCATAAGGAGTTTTATGGATTTAGAGAAAAGGATCAATGCCTTTGCGGAATTAGGAAAGTTTTTAGGGCAATTTAGCAGAAAGGAGATCAAAAAGTTAGACCACATACAATGTAATGATACTTTTTTTGATGCTTTAACTATGCAGATAGAACGTGCTGAAGAGTTCAATGGTTGGTTTACAAAAGATAACGTATTATATGCCTTTGAAACATGGAGTAACTTATTGACTAAAAATAACTTAACTAATTGGATATCATCTTATGATTTAAAAGATATAGCTCCAAAAAATATAGCCATTGTTATGGCTGGCAATATTCCCTTAGTAGGCTTTCATGATTTGTTATCGACATTAATTTCCGGCAATAAGGTAATTGCCAAGCAATCTTCCAATGATGTTCGTTTGTTGCCCTTGCTGGTAAAATATATTGAATATGTTGAACCTGAATTTAAAGGTTATGTAACATTTACCAATGAAAAACTTACAAATTTTAATGCTGCCATTGCTACCGGAAGCAACAATACAGCACGCTATTTTGAATATTATTTTGGTAAATACCCAAATATCATTCGTAAGAATAAGAATAGCGTTGCAGTGCTTACAGGCAATGAAACAGAAGAAGAATTAAAAGGATTGTCCGAAGATATTTTCAGATATTTTGGATTGGGTTGCCGCAGTGTTTCTAAATTGTATGTCCCTGTAAATTATGATTTTGATAAACTGTTCGGAGCTGTTTACGATTATCATGATATTATCAACTACAAAAAATATCAAAACAACTACGATTATAACAAAGCTGTGTATTTGATGAGTAATTTTGATTTGCTGGAAAATGGTTTTTTAATGCTGAAAGAAGATGCGAGTTACGCCTCTCCTATTGCTACACTTTTTTATGAATATTACGATGATCTGGAAAACCTAAAACAACGTTTGTATATGGATTCTGAACATATACAGTGTGTGGTTAGTAGTACATTGGAAAATGCTGTCCCTTTTGGCAAAACGCAACAACCTTCGCTTACTGATTATGCTGATGGTGTGGACACCATGCAATTTTTAACAAATTTGAAATAAAATTTTATCCCAAAACAAACTATTCTTTTTTCTAAGGGTCTAAAGAAGGTAAACATTAGTAATTATTTTTTTAGATCATGAAAACACCATACAACTTAGTAAAATTCTTCCTGTATATGTCTATAATTTTAGGTTCATTAACACTTTATAGCTGTAGCGAAAGTGATGATAATAATGATATTTTAGGTTTAGATGCCAGTTATACCTTTGTTGATGACAAAGCCACACTTACTGACGAAGATAAAAATGCCTTGCTATTTATGCTTGAAGAAGAAAAATTAGCTAGAGATACGTATAATTTTTTAGGAGAATATTGGAACATTAAACAATTTACAAATATTCAAAAAAGTGAGCAAACACATATGGATGCCGTAGCCTCTTTACTTACTTTTTATGAAATTCCTTATGAAATATTACCTTATGGTGAATTTGCGAATTCTGAACTACAAAGCCTATACAATCAATTTATTGTTGATGGAACAAACAGTGAAGTAGCTGCATTAACCATTGGTACTACGATAGAAGACCTTGATATTGTAGACCTTCAAGTACGTATAGATGCAACCGAAAGTGCTAATATCATCAATATATTCGGAAAACTACAATGTGGTTCTGAAAACCATTTAAGAGCATTTACTAAAGGATTAGGAAGGTATGGAGAAACATATTCTCCGCAATACTTAACAGTAGAAGCCTATGAAAATATTATCAATAGTAGCTCAGGGGGATGTAAATAGTTAGATAAAAAAAGGGTTCAAAATGAACCCTTTTTTATGAATATTATGACGATATAGAAAGCCTAAAAAACGCTTACATATAGATTCAGAACATATTCAGTGTGTGGTTGGCAATACATTGGAAAACGCTGTTCTATATGACAAAACACAACAATCTCCACTTACTGATTATGCTGATGGTGTGG
>JAGQYU010000060.1 GCA_020435885.1 Flavobacteriaceae bacterium | reverse complement strand
GTTCAAAAGTATTGGAATCTATGGGCTTTGCGGTTTATTTACATTACATTCATATTACTTATTCTATATATAATTTTTGATTTTATTGATTGATAAAATCGATTAATAAAAAGTAAGAATGAATGAAATCTTTTAGGTTATAATTTTATCCACTAACGCTTGTTTACCTTTTTCATCTTCGCCAAAGAGCCACTTTAGTACATTATCCTCCCACATAGCATCTTTTTCTTCTGCGGAAATAATATTTCTTTCAATGGCCAAGTCTAATATTTTGCCAGGATAAGAAGATTGCGAGGCACTTTCCATTTCTCCTAACGGATACGGATCATCTAAACCAATGAGTACTTGTTTTGAGGATTGATTCTCTATCAACAATTTCAACGAACCCGTGTCATGTACAAGTGTATCAAAGAATATGTTTTTATGACCGACTGCCTTTCGGGGATGTCTTTTCCCTTTAAAAAGATCCGGCCTACCATCAAACCCTTGAATACGACGCCCTAAATTTATCTGCGCCAATTGTGCTCCATGAGCAAAGCAAATCCGCATATTCGGGAACTTTTCATAGTATCCGTTCAACGTATAAAAATGATAGGCATCAGCGCATTGAGCTAGCATCCAAATCAAATGGAATCTCCATGAGGTATTTTCTAACTTAATAAATTTTTCACCATCATAAGGGTGGACTTCCACTGCCAAATTGTATTTGCTTGCCAATTCAAAAATAGGGTCGTTCTCTTCATCAAAAATACAGCGCCATGTACCTATGGAATCCATAAAATGTGTTGGAAGGCAAAGTAAACGCATATTTAACTCTTCTACACAACGTTCAATTTCCCAGCAGGCACCACGTACAAACCCCGGATGAACTACAAAACCACAAGTAAATTTAGAAGGATTCTCTTGTTGAATACGAGCGTTGAAATCATTCTGAAAGCGTAAAGCCTGCTTCATTTCCTCCACTCGCAAGCCATTTCCGTAGAGTTGCGAAAGGTTTAGCACCACTGCATGATCAATGTTGAAGCGCTCCATCCACTCCAGCTTTTCATTTAAAAAGAAACTGGAATCCGTAACAGGACGGCTCCAGTCTTTCTGAAGCATAAATTTTCTATCCTTATCTACCCAAAAAATACCTTTATCTTTCATGAATTGGGGAATTTCTTCCGGATAAGGAAGTAAATGTGAATGGCCGTTTATTCTTAGTTTTCGTTTCATATTTTTCAATGAGTCATGTTGAGTAGAGGAAGTATGTGAAGACTCTTTATTTTATTCAGAATAATAAATTATTTAAGTTTCTTAGGAGGTTCCATTACACTACCACATTTTTTACAGGTACGCTTTTTTTCACTACCGTAAAACTTTTCAAAAATTTTGGGCATATCGGTTTCAATATCATCCAGTTTAAATTTTTTACGGTATAAAGGTTCATTACAATCTTCACAATACCATTCTAAAGCATCTTTCATCTTTTTTTTGCGAGGATATTCAATAACCAATCCCACAGTATTCGCTTTTCGCTGTGGCGAATGCGGTACTTTTGGAGGTAAGAGGTAAATTTCCCCTTCTTTGATAGGTATATCTTCCGGCTTACCGTTATTCATAATTTTCAAGATCATATCGCCTTCCAGTTGATAGAAGAATTCGGGAGTTTCATTATAGTGATAATCTTTTCTGCTATTAGGCCCACCAACCACCATCACAATATAATCACCATCTTTCCAGACCACTTTATTGCCCACAGGGGGTTTTAATAAATGACGGTTTTCATCAATCCACTTTTTAAAATTTATAGGTTTAACTAATTTGCTCATAGTATTGTATTTTGCTTATGGTTGGTTATAAAGTTACAAACTTTTTGTGCGTCCTCCATCAACGGGAACGTTAATTCCAGTTATATAACTGGCAGCTTCGCTAGCTAAAAAAACGATAGCATTGGCTACTTCTTGAGGCTCTGCAAAGCGTTCTATTGGAGCATAATTCTTCATCATTTCAGCCATTTCTTCCACGGAAGTGTGCTCTTTTTCAGCTTTTACTTTGATGATTTCCATCAAACGCTCTGTTTTTGTAAATCCGGGTAACACATTGTTAACGGTAATATTGAATTTTGCTACTTCAGCGGCTAAAGTTTTACTCCAATTGCCCACAGCCCCACGAATAGTATTGCTTACCCCCAAGCCTTCAATGGGTTCTTTTACAGAAGTTGAAATAATATTGACAATGCGTCCGTAACTGGCTTCTTTCATATAAGGGATAACAGCTTGTGCCAACACCTGATTACATTTTAAGTGACTGGTAAAGGCAATTTCAAATTCATCTAAAGAGGCATTGAGAACGGCGCCACTTGGCGGGCCACCTGTATTGTTGATCAAAATATGGCATTGCCCAATCTTTTTTAAATGCTCAGCAATTTTTTGCTGTAATTCTGTAGGATTGGAAAAATCGGCCACCACATAATAGTGCTGCTGACCATTAGTTGGAAGTTCAGCAAGTACCTCTTGTAATTTTTCTTCATTACGTGCTACTAGTGTAATATTTGCTCCTTCTTCTGCAAGTAATTTAGCAGTTGCTTTGCCAATACCTTGTGTGCTTCCGCATACCAGCGCGTATTTATTTTTTAGATTTAATTTCATAGTTGTCAGGTCGAGCGCAGTCGAGACCTACTTTGCATTAGGATTATACTTTGAATGTGTTGCATTTCTACATTCAGCTAGAATTTGTAACATATCAAAGTTTCCATTAGCTAAAGCTAATTTCTTTTTTGCGTTCCATTTTTTAATTTTCTTTTCAAAATATATAGCTTGATTTACATCATTAAATTCTTGCTTAAATAATAATTCAACAGGTCTTCTAATGAATGTAAAACTGTTTTTATTTAATCCTTTTTGATGTTCTTCAAGTCTTTTAGAAATATTATTGGTTATTCCTGTATATAATAAGCCATCAGAACATTTTAATATGTAAACATAATACAATTTCATAATACTTCTCGACTGCGCTCGAGGTGACACTTTTAATACTTTATGCAAATATTTTTAGGTTCAGTAAAAAATCGTAGAGCCTCAAAACCGCCTTCACGGCCTATACCTGAGGCTTTTACACCACCAAAAGGTGTTCTGAGGTCACGTAACATCCATGTATTTACCCAAACAATGCCTGCTTGTAATGCTTGAGTCATTCGCATGGTTCGTCTTAGATCATTTGTCCACAAAGTAGCCGATAAACCATATTTTACCTTATTTGCCATTTGTAATACTTCTTCTTCTGTTTTAAACGGCATAATGGTTACCACAGGTCCAAATATTTCCTCCTGATTTATACTGCATTCATCATTTATCACTTCAATAACAGTAGGTTGCATGTAGTAGCCATTTTCATAACCTTCTATGATAATTTGATTCCCTCCGCAAAGTATAGTATTGTCTTCTTTTTTAGCGATTTCAATATAACTAAGTACTTTTTCTAAATGTTGTTTTGATACTAAAGCACCAATATCGGTTGCTTTCTCCGATGGATGTCCGACTTTTAACTGCTTTACCTTTTCTACAAAGTCTTTTTTGAACTTTTTGTATAATGATTCTTCCACAAAAATGCGACTTCCACATAAACATATTTGCCCTTGATTTGAAAATGATGAACGTAATGTTGTATGTAACATTTCATCATAATCACAATCCTTAAAGATAATGTTAGGATTTTTACCGCCTAGTTCCAACGATAATTTTTTAAACATCGGAGCTGCTTTTTTAGCAATATGAGCTCCTGTAGTAGTGCCTCCTGTAAAAGAAATAGCTTTAATATCAGGATGTTCTACAATAGCTTGCCCTGTTGTTTTCCCCAACCCATGAACAATATTTAACACACCTTTTGGCAAGCCTGCTTCATTGCATATTTCTCCTAACATATAGGCTGTCATCGGCGTTATTTCACTGGGTTTGGCCACTACGCAATTGCCTGCAGCTAGGGCAGGAGCTATTTTCCATGTAAAAAGATAGAGAGGAAGATTCCATGGAGAGATACAACCTACCACGCCCAAAGGTTGCCGCAATGTATAGTTAACGGCTTGTTGGCCAACACTTTCATGACTTTCACTGGCAAACTGAGTAATTGCATTTCCAAAAAATCTGAAATTACTGGCAGCACGTGGAATATCAACAGATTTAGCAAGACTTATAGGTTTTCCATTGTCTTTACTTTCGGCTTCAGCAAAACGGTCTAAACTAGCTTCTAACAATTCTGAAATCCTGATAAGGATTCTACTACGTTCATCTAGTGTAGTTTGCGACCATAAAGGGAAAGCCTCCTTAGCTGCTTTATAGGCTTCTTCTACATCATCTTTAGATGAATTAGGGAGTTTTCCATAGATTTCACCATTGGCAGGGCAGTAGTTATCTAACCAATCACCTGAAATTGGTTCTACATACTTGTCATTTATGAAGTTTTTGATATTCAAAATTTAGTGATATAAGGAATCTATTTTTTTTAAATTATATTCAAACATTTCATTAAGTTCGCTTTCGAAGTAATACAGATCGTTCATAAACAAACCTATAGACGCCATAATTCTGTTAAACTGCCTAATATCTGAAAAATCTGCATTAAAGAATATTTGAGAGGTCTGTGACGTAAAGTTGTTATAACTTTCTTGATACGTATATAAGGCATTTAAGGCTTTGAGCAATTCTGGGTTAAACTCTTTACCTACTCCAGATTGAATGCTAGTTTGAAATGCTGCATTTTGTAATCTAGGCGTTTGCATACCCCTCCAAAACCCTATTGTTTTTTGCACATCTTCTTCTTTAACAGGAGTTTCAATAACATTTATGGTATCTCTAACCATAATATGATAGTCCTTAACTCTGTCAATATTTTTTTTATTAGTTGAAATCTCATTTTTGAGCATATTAATTATAGCAGTAACTGTTTTTTCGTTTTTCTTTTCGTCATTATTGTTTTGAAGATAAAGTGCCAATAAAATGCCAATTACAATTAGAGTAATCTCACCAACAGCATAGATTATATAACTTAAAAAGCTTTTCTTCTTAAACATATCTGATCTTATTTTTCGGAATAAATTAATCATTAATTTTCTTATATGCCGTTGCTTTTATTTCTATTACCAGATCAGGGTGCGGTAATTGATGCACAGCTACTGTGGTACGTGCAGGTCCCGTTTCGGCATTGAAAAATTCAGCATAAGCTTCATTATAGCCTGCAAAATCATTCATATTTACTAAAAAAGAGGTAATATCTACTACATCTTTTAGAGTAGCACCTTCTTTTGCCAGATTCCTTTCTATGTTGCGCAGTACTGCTCTGGTCTGTACTTTAATATCTAGTCGTTTAGTGCCCATTTCATCTACTTTTTCTGCACCTTCAATAGTATTATCAGCTCTTCTGGAGCTTGTGCCTGAAACAAATATAAAGTCGCCAACACGTTTTGTATGTGGGTAGGCGCCTCGGGGTGTGATTTTTTCAATCATAGTATTTATGAATTTGTGTTAAGCTGAAACGAGTTGAAGCAACTCTTTTATGAATTGAGATTCTTCACTGCGTTCAGAATGACAGAATTAAACTTTTATTAATTAATGATGCATAGTTTTTGCAATTCTATCATCATCAATTATATTGTTAGTTTCGGTTTTTATCTTTAGTAAAACTTCTTTTAAATCTTCATTAGGATGTATCTTACCATCAGCAATCATATTTAATATCGCTTTGTCTTGTGCCCTTCCTTTAATCATAGCTTCCCAGTAGCCTATGTTTTCGTTAAATGTTACCATAGAATATTTGGAGGAATATTCATTTGGGAAATTCTTTTCCAAAGCCATTTCTAATGTACGCTTTTCCTGAAAAATAGCACTAGCCACATGATCTCTCATTTCAAAAAAATTATCGATAGCCAAATCAGCAATGGCATCCGTATCCTTTTTTCGTGATTTTTCGTAGCTTTTGAATGTAGTTTCCCAATCACCTTGATGTTGCTCTAAAAATGTATCAAACTCAACTACATCTTCAAAAGAGGCATTCATACCCTGTCCATAGAACGGCACAATAGCATGCGCTGCATCACCCATTAACAATGTGTTTCTTTTATAATGCCAAGGTGAACATTTTACGGTTCCCAACGCGGAAGTAGGATTTTCAAAGAAATCATCTATTAAATTTGGCATTAAAGCCAGCGCATCAGGAAATTCTTTTTGGAAGAATTCTGTTACCTTTTCGGGAGAAGTCAGGTTGTTGAAATTATATGTACCTTCATCGTAGCTCAAAAAGAGTGTAACGGTAAAACTGCCATCCAAATTTGGCAAAGCAATGAGCATAAAATCGCCTCGTGGCCAAATATGTA
>JAGQYU010000059.1:10947-11292 GCA_020435885.1 Flavobacteriaceae bacterium | reverse complement strand
TATTTAATTTAAACTTTTGAACAATCTTAACCATTAATACTATACGCAATTAAATATTAATAATATAATTAAAGCTAATTTTATTTACTCACACTATAATTATAATGATATAAAATTGTCAATCTTTTAAATTTGAAGGGGAAGATAAAATATTTTTAAGATTCTATAACATTTTTTTAACATACGAAAACGTTTTCGTGTTGATAACTTTGTTACGAAATCGGTTTCGGTATGGAGTATTTCAATAAAATATTACTCTTTTATTAGCAATTTCTTAATTTCGGATTGAGTTATTTGAGGATTAGCTCCTTTTCTACTTGTCACTAACGATCCAACAGCACATGC
>JAGQYU010000059.1:0-10881 GCA_020435885.1 Flavobacteriaceae bacterium | reverse complement strand
CTAAAAAAGAATCTCCAGCCCCAACAGTATCTACTACTTCAACTTTATAACCGCTATTTACAAAAAACTGATCATCATAGTATAATAGTGCTCCTTTAGCACTTCTGGTAATACACATATGCCTAGTTTTAGTGTAACTAGCTAAAAATCTTACTTGTAACTCAATCGATTTTTCTACACAACCTAAACTATTGCAAATTTCAATCAATTCATCATCATTACATTTTATAAAATCAGCTTTATACATTAACTCTTTTAAAAGCTCAATAGAATAAAATGGAGTTCTAAGGTTTACATCAAAAACTTTATATACTGCATAATTCATTAAACTAACCAAAGTATTTTTGGTAACCACATCCCTACAGGCAAGGCTTCCAAAAACAAATGCATCTGAATTTTTTACTGAATCAATAGCTATTTGGGTTAGCTCTATTTTATCCCAGGCCACAGGATATTCAATTTCATACGTTGCAGAGCCTTTTTTGTCTAAAGTAACATTAACGCATCCTGTTTTATGTTTTTTATCAATTTGTATGAGGGACGTATCAATATCATTTTGCGAGATAATTTCTAATATTTCTTTACCACTATTATCATTTCCAACTCTGCTTATAAAATTTGTTTCAATACCAAATGAATTCAATCGCAATGCCACATTTAAAGGTGCTCCTCCAATTTTTTTGTGATCAGCAAAAATATCCCACAACACTTCACCAAAACAAGTTACAATAGGCATATTCTGTTATTTTTCTAGTTCTAAAAACCTTTATATTTTAAAGCTAAGATCATCAACAATATTAAACAAATAATTAAAAAATAAGCAATAAGTTAGCAACTTAATTATATTTGTGACACTAATTCAACCCTTTCTTTATGAAAAATATAGGAATTAAAACATCACTTTTTATCAATTATTTTGTCTTTGCAGCATTATTAAACAGTGTAGGAATTCTGGTAGAAAGATCGCAAGAAGTATACAATGTAACAAAAGCTCAAGCTGCTATTCTTGAACCTTTTAAAGATTTATCAATAGCATTTGTAGCTTTTTTAGTGGGTTCTTTTTTACCAAAAATTGGCTATAAACGGGCAATGCTTATAAGCTTGGCCATGGTCTTTTTTGGATGCCTTGGCATGTATTTTGGCGATTCTTTTTGGACAGTAAAACTATTATTCGCTATGACAGGAATGGGATTTGCCATTGTAAAAGTATCAGTCTTCGCGCTAATCTCATATGTTACAGAATCAAAAAAAGAACATAGTAGCTTTATGAGCCTCATTGAAACCGTATTTATGCTAGGTATCATTTTTATGTATGTAGTTTTTCCTTTATTCTATAGTGATTCCAATCCCAAAGCATGGCTAAATGGATATCTATTAATGGCTATTCTTATACTCATCTCATTTGTTATTATTTTGTTCTCAAAATTCGATATAGAAACATCAGCCTCAAATTCCATATCTGAAGATTTAAAAACAATGTTCAGTCTATTTTTAAAACCTCTTATTTGGGTTTTTATGACATTCGCTTTTTTCTATGTAATGACAGAGCAGGGTATTATGACATGGCTCCCTACATTTAATAAAGAAACGTTAAGTTTAGGTCCAAAATTAGGTTCACAAATGGCTGTTTTACTGATGGTTGCTATAGCAACAGGGCGCTTTGTTACAGGGATTTTAGCAAAAAAAATTAAATGGATTTACATTTCATCAATATCGGTAGTTTTAGCCATAGTATTGGTTTTAATGGTACTGCCTTTGGCAAAAAATGTAGTGCCAAGAGAAATTAACTCTATTGCAGATTTACCTGTTGTGTCCTATTTATTTCCTCTTATCGGATTATTTCTAGCACCGCTTTATCCTCTGGTAAATTCTACCATGCTAACCAGTACTGATAAAAGTCACCAAAGTGCTTTAGCTGGGTTGCTAACTTTTTTCTCTGCTATAGGTGGTACAGTTGGGTCTCTACTTGTTGGAAACTTGTTTGACACATTAGGCGGAGATAAAGTTTTCTATCTTTCATTAATACCTTTTGCACTTATTTTCATCTCACTATTTATGATAAATCGCTTATCCAGTAAAGGTATATGAAATTTAATATTGACATAGAAACCACAATTAAAGAATTATTAGCACAAGAAGATACTGATGGTGATAAAAGAATAACAGTTGAGGATAAAGGACCTATGTCTTTTTCTATTTCTGATATTGAAACTAATGAATGTTTAGCCATCAATGGCACTTATTATCTTTCAAATCTTTTACAGGAGCTTATTTTAGCAAAAGAAGAAAACCGAAATACCATCCAAAAGGAGTATATTTTTGAAAAACCCGTTGATAGGCTAAAAAGGATGATTGAAACCTATTATTGGGATGGTCTTACCAGAACCATTGACAAAAAAGGACTATTAAAAGTACTTTCTGATGATAAATCTTCTTCAAAAAAACAACGGATGTACGTTCCCTTTAATCATGAAAAAGCCTTTGATTATTTTAAAGAATTAGGAAAAAATATTGCTAATTTTGAGGTAATTCAACTTCCTAAAGAAATTACACCAACATATGTACAAAGTATTAATGATCAACCAGGTATCTTATCATTAAAGCTCTATGAGAAGAACGGATCAACAGAAGGAGTTCCTTTTGTAGTGCCCGGCGGTAGGTTTAATGAAATGTATGGTTGGGATAGTTATTTTGAAGCTGTTGGAATTCTATTAGGACAGAAATCCACTCTCGCCAAAAATATGGCTGATAATTTTCAATATGAAATTGAGCACTATGGCAAAATATTGAATGCTAACCGAACGTATTACCTCACCAGAACACAGCCTCCTTTCTACTCTTCCTTGATTAGAGAAGTTTTTGAAAACAGAACCATTAATACAACAATTGATTGGCTTAAAAGTAATTTAAAGACTGCTTTAAAAGAATATTTTACTGTTTGGATGGTAGATGGCAAAAGACTTTCTAGCAGTGGTTTAAACAGATACTTAGCCGAAGGCATAGGAATGCCCCCGGAAACAGAAGCCGGGCATTTTAATGCCATTCTAAAACCTTTTGCAGAAAAAGCAGGATTGTCCATTTCTGAATATGAACAACAATATTATCATAGAAAGATTAAAGACGAAGAATTAGATGCTTATTTCGTTCATGATCGCAGTGTAAGGGAAAGCGGCCATGATACTTCTTACAGATTGGAAGACAGATGTGCAAACCTTAACACAGTTGATCTAAACACATTCTTGTATAAATACGAAATTGATTTTGCCTACCTTATCAAAACATATTTCAACGACTCATTTTCATGTGATTTTGGCAATTTTACCAGTAGCTATTGGGAAACTAAGGCTCAGCAACGAAAAAATTTAATGCATCAATACTTATGGAATGAAAGTGATGGTTGCTATTATGATTATGATATTGTAGAAAAAAGACAAATCCTATTTACTTCGGCAACTTCTCTTTTGCCTTTATGGGCAGGTATTGCTACAGAAACCCAAGCTAAAGAATTAATTGAAAATATATTACCTCAACTAACTTTTTTAGGAGGAATAGCAGGTTGTACTGAAACTTCCAGAGGAGAGATTTCAGAAGACAGGCCTGCTCGGCAATGGGATTACCCAAACGGATGGGCACCTCATCAAATGATGATATGGAAAGGACTGTTACATTATAATTATACTGAAAAAGCATACGAGTTAATTTATAGATGGTTATGGATGATTACCAAAAATGCTGTAGATTATAACGGCACTATCCCCGAAAAATATGATGTAGTGAGTGCTACACATAAAGTTTTTGCAGAATATGGAAATGTTGGAACTGATTTTGAATACATTACCAAAGAAGGTTTTGGCTGGATGAATGCTTCGTATATTTATGGATTATATCTTCTTCCCAACAAATGGATAGAAAAACTCAATAATTTAGAACATCCCGACTCTTTATTTTAATCAACGAGTTTTTATATATTTATCAAAAATAATAATCTAAACAACCTACCACATCTATGGATTACGGTTTTCTTTCAATTTTACCACCGGTAATTGCCATTATTTTGGCTTTGCGCACTAAACAAGTTTACGTATCTCTTCTATTTGGAATATGGTTTGCGTGGATCATTATGAACGATTGGAACTTTCTAACCGGTACCATAGCTGCTATAGAGGCATTGGTAAATGTTTTTAAATCCGAAGGAAATACCAGAACCATTATGTTCAGCGCTATGGTTGGTGCATTATTGTTGTTCATACAATATTCTAGAGGAATTGAAGGTTTTGTAAACAGGATCAATCGAATCATTGATCATTTCGAAAAAAAACAAAGTGGTTATAGTAGGGTTATAGTACAATTGTTAGCACACCTTACGGGATTGATTCTCTTTGTAGAAAGCAGTATCAGTTCCTTAACTGTTGGTACTATTTACCGCCCATTGTTTGACAAACTGAAAATTCCCAGAGAAAAACTTGCTTATATAGCGGATTCCAGCTCAGCACCATCTTCAATTTTAATACCTTTCAACGCATGGGGAGCCTTTATTATGGGCTTACTACTAACACAAAATATTGAAAGACCCTTTTCTGTAATGATATCTTCTATAGGATACAATTTCTACCCTATCATTGCAGTTATAATGGTTTTTGTATTGATCCTCACAAAAAAAGATTTCGGCCCCATGGCGAAAGCTGAAAAGCGCACCAAAGAAACCGGAAAACTACTGAATGACGGTGCCAAACCTATGATTTCTGACACCATCACATCGTTTGAACCTAAAGAAGGCATTAAGGCAAAGGCATACAATATGATTGTACCTTTAGCAGTAATGGTTTTGATGATGCCTATAAATTTGGCATATACAGGCTGGAACAATGTAGAAAATTACACTTCTTTTTCAGACCATGTTTTTCAAGCTATTGGTAACGGCTCGGGTTCATCAGCTGTATTATATGCCGTAATTACTTCTATTTTGGTAGCGATGGCTTTTTATAGAGTTCAAGGTATTATGAAAATGAAAGAGGCCATTGACCTTACCTTAAAAGGTATCAGCGAGCTAATGCCTTTAGCTCTTTTGATGATGCTTGCCTTTGCCATTAGCGATGCCTGTAACCAACTTGGCACAGGTGAATTTGTTGCCAATTGGTCTAAAGACTGGCTATCTCCACAATTGTTACCTGCATTGGTTTTTGCCATTAGTGCATTTATTGCTTTTTCAACCGGAACATCATGGGGCACATTTGCTATAATGCTAGCTATTTCCATACCAATGGCAGAAGTACAGAATTCTGATGTAGTATTGGTTATTGCTGCAACACTTGGTGGTGGTGTCTTTGGCGATCATTGTTCACCCATATCCGATACCACTATTATTTCATCCATGGCATCGGCCAGTGACCATATTGATCACGTAAAAACGCAATTGCCTTATGCGCTGGTTGGTGGGGCACTGACAATTTTGCTATACCTTATTATGGGTTTTGCGTTGAATTAAACCGTAACTTTGCACTTAGGCTTTTTAGCTGAAAGATTTTCAGGAGAAAATGAAACATAAAGCAGGCTACGTAAATATTATTGGCAACCCAAATGTAGGTAAATCAACCCTGATGAATGCTTTGGTTGGTGAGCGACTATCTATCATCACCTCAAAAGCACAAACTACACGCCATCGTATTTTAGGAATTGTAAATGGCGATGATTTTCAAATACTTTTTTCGGACACACCAGGTATCATAAAACCCGCTTATGAGTTGCAAAACTCTATGATGGATTTTGTTAAATCTGCTTTTGAAGATGCTGATATTCTGATATATATGGTTGAGATAGGCGAAAAAGACCTGAAAGATGAAACCTTTTTTACTAAGATCACTAATACAAAAATTCCGGTGTTGTTGCTCATTAATAAAATAGATAAATCCACGCAAGAAGAATTAGAGCAACAAGTAGATTATTGGCAAGAGAAAGTATCCAACGCTTTGATATACCCTATCTCTGCACTGGAAAATTTTAATATTCAGAATGTACTGGATAAGATCATTGAACTATTGCCGGAATCGCCTCCTTTTTATCCAAAAGATCAGTTGACAGACAAACCTGAGCGTTTTTTTGTAAATGAAACGATACGTGAGAAAATACTATTGAACTACAAAAAAGAAATTCCTTATGCTGTAGAGGTGGAAACTGAGGAGTTTAAAGAAGAGGAGCATATTATTAGAATCCGTTCCGTTATTATGGTAGAACGCGATTCCCAAAAAGGAATCATTATAGGTCATAAAGGCGAAGCCTTAAAAAAAGTAGGAGCTGAAGCCCGTAAAGATCTGGAAGTTTTCTTCGGAAAAAAGATATTTATAGAACTCTACGTAAAAGTAAATAAGGATTGGCGTAGTAATAAAAATCAATTACGCAGATTTGGGTATCAGGAGTAAGTCCCATCCTAAATCCTTCCCAAAGGAAAGGACTTTTTCATTGTCATTCTGAACGAAGTGAAGAATCTGTGCTTTTTATAAAACACTTTGTTGCGAAGTTTTAAAACTCAGAATGAAAACTTAATCCAAAAGTTTTTTACTTCTTCAAAATCCAAGCCTCCATAAGTGCCGGAACTCATCAATAATAAAGCGGTATCATCTAAATCTTGCGAAAATAAAAACTCTTTAAAAGCCTCCGGTTCGGTATAAATGATAAGATCTTCTCTCTCAAAAGCATCGGCTATTTGCTTTGCAGTAATCTTTTCCAGTTTTTTAATAGCAACTGCTTCAGGAGAATAAAAGACCACTGCCTTATCTGCTGCTTTCAATGCTCCTTTATATTCGCTTAAAAAATTGGCATTCAAACTGCTATACGTGTGTAACTCCAAACATGCCAATACTATTCTGTTGGCATATTGTTCTTTAACCGCTTTTGTAGTGGCTTCTACTTTACTTGGCGAATGTGCAAAATCCTTAAAAATAACAGTTTTATCGTTTTCTGCTAATTTTTCTAACCGCTTATTGGCTCCTTTAAAACTACTGATCGCTTCATAGAAATCATCCTCATCTACACCCATATGTTGGCAAATCCATTTGGCACCTGCTATGTTTTGCAAATTATGTTTACCAAAAACCTCCAAAGGTAATTTACCAATGGATGTTTCCAACATAGTTGTTCCATTTTCTACAGTATATTCAGGTGTGCTATATGGATATTTTTTAATATTATTGGTAGTTTCTTCAGCCAATTGTTTTACAATTTCATCTTCTTCATTATACACTAGAATTCCGCCTTGCGTAATGGAATCTATATAAATTTTAAACTGCTCCACATAATTTTCAAAAGTTGGAAAAACGTTGATATGATCCCAAGCAATACCACTCAACAAAGCAATATTGGGTTTATACAGATGAAACTTTGGCCGCCTGTCGATAGGTGAACTTAAGTACTCATCGCCCTCCAACACAATGAATTCATTTTCTTTAGTAAGATGCACCATGGTACTAAAACCTTCCAATTGAGCACCTACCATAAAATCTACCGGTATATCATGGTACTTAAGTACATGCAACACCATTGATGTGATGGAAGTTTTGCCATGGCTACCTCCAATAACAACTCTTGTTTTATCTTTAGATTGCTCGTACAAAAACTCAGGATACGAATAAATTTTTAAACCCAATTCCTGTGCTTTTAACAGCTCAGGATTGTCAACACGAGCATGCATTCCTAAAATAATGGCATCAATTTTTTTAGTGATCTTTTCCGGAAACCAACCGAACGCTTCCGGCAATAAGCCTACCGATTGTAAACGTGATTTTGACGGTTCGTAAATTGCATCATCACTTCCGGTAATGTGGTATCCTTTTTGATATAAGGCTAAAGCAAGATTGTGCATCGCGTTTCCACCTATGGCAATAAAATGTATGTTCATTGACTGAATTTAAACAATGTAAAAATACAAAAACACCACACAATAATTGATTATCTTTAAACCAAACTCAATGAACTGGATGTTTTACTTTAAAATTGAACACTTTCACTCATTTGTGGTTTTAGTTTTCTGTAAAATATTGGTTATTTGAGTATCTAAAAAAAGATTTGTTATGCAAAAATCAATCACACTTTTAATGACTTTATTTATCTTTTCCATCGTTGCGAATGCCCAAAATAATCAACCAAACAATTACGAAAAAGACTGGGAATCCGTTGAAAAACTTGAATTGCAAGGATTGCCAAAGTCTGCGTTGGAACTGGTTGAAAGCATCTATAAAAAAGCAACAAAAAGTGGCAATCAGCCGCAAATTATCAAATCACTGCTTTATAAATCGAAATTTGCATTAACGGTTGAAGAAGAGGCTCAGCTAAACGTTATTAATGATCTTAACAAAGAAATTGCAACTACTAAATTTCCTGTAAAAAATATATTAGAAAGTATCTTAGCCGATCTGTATTGGCAATATTTTCAACAAAACCGCTGGAAATTTTACAACAGAACCCATACGGATGAAAAAGTTGATAGTACAGATTTCAGAACATGGGATTTGGAAACATTATTTGCGGAAACGCAACTGCATTATGAGAAGTCTTTGGAAAACGCTTTACTACTGCAACAAGAGCCTTTAACAAAATACGATGCGCTTTTGGTATTGGCAGAAAACTCTAAAAAATACCGCCCAACACTTTATGATTTGCTGGCAAACCGTGTATTGGATTTTCTTAAAACGGATGAAAGAAACCTTAACAAGCCTGCTTATAAATTTGAAATTGACAATCTTAATTTCTTAGCTGATAATGAGCAATTTACCAAGTTAGAAATAGCGAGTAAAGATAGTACCTCGCAAGAACTATTGGCGTTGAAACTATATAAAAATCTCACCCTTTTCCATCAAAGAGATACAAACCCTGATGCATTGGTTGCCGTTACTCTAGACCGATTACAATTTGTAAAAAATAAGGCTGTTTTTAATGATGTTACTACAGTGTATTTACAAACACTCAATCAGCTAAAAGAACAATTTAAAAACAACGAAGTCGTTACTCAAATTTACTACCAAATTGCTTCTCAATTAAATTTAGAAGCAGACCAATACAATCCAAAAAATGGTGAGGATAATCGTTGGAAACGCAAAGAGGCGTTGGCCATTTGCGAGGAGGCAATTGCTAAATTCCCATCATCATTTGGCGCCGAAAACTGTAAGGCATTAACATCTTCTATCCTTACAGAAAATATCAATATCACTCATGAAAATTATGTTCCTATAAATAAAAAATCACGTTTACTGGTTAGTTATAAAAATGTAGAAAAACTCTATTTTAACCTGTATCCTATTTCACAAAAAGAATATGCTGAATTCAACACTATTTATAATGATTCTGCCAGAATTGAGTTCATAAAAAAACTAAAAATCCATAAACAATGGAATGCTGATCTCCGCAATGAAAATGACTATCAGCAACATACATCAGAAGTAGTAATACCTGAACTAAACTCAGGTCATTACCTCATTTATACATCTACAAAAGAAGGGTTGAACAAAGACAATAGCTATGCTTACGGATTTTTACAAGCCACTGATCTTGTGTTAGTTGAAAATGATATTCAGACCCAAAACTTGTATCAGGTGGTTAACAGAAATACCGGCCAGCCTGTAGCCAATGCTTCAGTTCGTTTAAAAAATGACGTTGATAGATACGATAAACCTTTTGACAGAACATTTGTAACCGATTCTAAAGGCTTTTTTGAATTTAACAACAATGATTACTATTACAATATCACTGCAACGGTAACTCACAAAAATGACAAAGCTTTTTTTGGCGATTATTACCTAAACCGCAACTACAACAGAACTAAACAAAGTTACAACGAAGGACGTATCTTTTTGTTTACCGATCGTAGTATTTACCGTCCCGGGCAAACTGTTCATTTTAAAGGAATTGCTGTTGCTATGAAGGATAACAAATCTACTGTTATTACTGATAAAAAAGTTTTTGTAAACCTTCAGGATGTTAACTATCAAGTTGTGCAATCATTGGAATTCAAAACCAATGAATTTGGGTCATTCAGCGGACAATTTGTATTGCCTTCTTCCGGCTTGACCGGTAATTTCAGCATCAATGCCAGTGGAAATACAGGTTTTTTGAGCAAAAAAATGAATGGTTATGCCTCTTTTTCCGTAGAAGAATACAAACGCCCAAAGTTTGAAGTCTCCTTTTTACCGATTACCGAAACCTTTAAAATAGATGACTCCGTAACAGTTACCGGTAATGCTAAGGCCTTTGCCGGAAGTACTATTACGGATGCTAAAGTGGTGTATAGAGTTTATAGAACTCCTCAATTTTCGGAGTGGTATTGGTACAGGAGGCCTCAATACAACTATGAGGAAATGGAAATAACGCATGGTGAAACAATCACCGATGCCGATGGCAATTTTAGCATTGATTTTAAAGCTATTCCGGATCTCAGTATCAGTAAAGAATCACTACCAATTTTTAATTATAGAATTACAGTCGATGTAACCGATATCAACGGAGAAACCCGCAGTACATCCGCTCAAGTCAATGTGGGGTATCATATGTTGAACGCTACTGTTGTAACCGAGTTTATGCTCAATAAAAAAGAAAAGAACCATAAAATAATGGTTACTACCACCAATTTGAATGGTCAACCTGTTGCAGCCAAAGGCTTGCTAAGCATCTACAAATTACAATCCCCAGAACATGTACTCAGAAAAAGACCATGGGAAGCGCCTGACTATCAACTACTTTCAAAAAAAGAGTTTAAAGAATATTTCCCTCATGATGCCTACACTAACGAAGATGATCTCTATAACAGAACTAAAGGCAATGTGGTTTTTTCTGCTGATGTAAACACTGATAAAACAACAGAAGTAACACTAAAAAATATTTCCAAATGGACATCGG
>JAGQYU010000316.1 GCA_020435885.1 Flavobacteriaceae bacterium | reverse complement strand
AACCTCAACATAGTCATTGGTATCAAACCATTGTTCTAAAAAAGAATAAGTATTTTGCTGCAAATTTTCAGCATACGAAAGCATCTCATTTACAGAAGAAAATGAATGTCCGTTTAGTTGAAAACTGCTATGAAAGTTAAAATTTTCCACTTATTCAAAATGATGGATTAAACTATTAATTCAGGCTCATCAACCTTTCCAAATAATTTTTGATTCCAGTCTTTCCAGCCGTATTTTCTGGAAAGAATATAAAGAATGATAGGGTACAATACAAAAACAGGCACAAAAGTTTCCCATCCCAATGAAGGCTCGGAAGTATCAATATACAAGGCTTCTGTTTGAAAAGCAGCCCAATCGGTTGTGATAAAAACAGCGGCCACTATATTATTGGCAGCATGTAATCCCAAGGCCAGTTCTGTACCCTCATCCATCAGGGTAACAATTCCAAAAAACAAACCGGTACCAATATAAAACACCATAATACCCCATCCTAGTTTTTCCACCTCAGGATTAGCACCATGCAACAATCCAAAAACTATTGAAGTAAGCAATAAAGGAAGCCATCTATTTTTTGCCAATACTCCTAATCCTTGCATTAAATATCCTCTGAATAGCAATTCTTCAAAACTGGTTTGTAAGGGTATAAATAGGAATGAAATGATCACTAAAATAGCAAAGGGAATCGGTTTAAAATTCCATACTAAGTTTTCTGGTTCAACAAAAACTCCTATCATAAGTATTCCCAACGAAATCATGAACCAAAGCGTAAATGCAAAACCTATGCGACTCCAATCAACAGAATTTCTAGCTGTTATAATATTCTTAATCAATCTATTATGAATAGATCTCACTCCTAACAATAACCCCAACAAACCGCTAATCAATGTGAAAAGAGCCAAAAAGAGATACAAATTTGAGTCTATCCCCAATGACATAAATTGATCTTTAGCTGATTCAACAAATTTATCAACGCTACCAGCTTTAACCGAGGCAACTGCCACTAAAGGAATAACACCAATAATCTGCCAAAAGAAAAAAACAATCCCTAAGGTTATTAAATACCAATACCACTCTATACGCCCTTTATAACCTTCTTTTATAAAATCCATGTATTAAAATTTATGTTCCAAAAATAGAACTTATATATGTAAGTTCCACTGCTTTTGCGGATTATAATGTAAGTAGCCTTTGTGTACTTCTGATGGCGAATCTATATTATTTGTAAACAATCCTCCTGTGCCCAACCCTTGTGGCATATTAATATTTAATGAGTATGTATATTGGGCAATGGCATTCAGACCAATATTACTTTCCAATGCGGAAGTTATCCACCAGTCGATATTATATTTTTCTGCTAATGCTATCCATTCATTACTTCCGCTAAAACCTCCTATTAAACTGGGTTTTAAGATAATGTATTGTGGCTTTATAGTGCTTAAAAGTTTTTCCTTTTCGGGAAGATTGAAGATACCAATTAATTCTTCATCCAATGCAATGGGTAATGGCGTTTCGGTACATAATTCGGCCATTTCTTCCCAGTGACCTGCTTTAATTGGCTGCTCTATAGAATGTAACTGATATTCTGATAGTCGTTTTAATTTTTCCAATACTTCTTTGGGAGAAAAGGCTCCGTTAGCATCCACACGTATTTCTACCTCATCAGAAGTAAATTGCTTTCTTATTGATTTCAGCAAACGTAATTCTGTTTCAAAATCAATAGCACCTATCTTTAATTTTAATGTGGTAAATCCTTCCTCTAGTTTTTGTGCTATTTGCTCTTTCATAAAATCTTCCGAACCCATCCATATCAATCCATTGATAGGAATAGCAGCTTTCCCTTTGGTAAAATCAGATGGAAATAATTGAAACATATCTTCACTCTTCAACGAAAGGAATACCTGTTCTACGCCGAACTGTATGGAAGGCAGGTCATAGACCTGTTTGAGTAAAGCCTCTTTGCCTAGATGGATATTATTGCAAACCCATTGCATTTTTTCTTCATAATCAAGTCTGTCGTCAGCGCTTAAGCCTCTAAACAGACCACACTCACCAACACCTTTTTTATGGCCATCTTCCAAAAATAGAAAATACGTTTCTTTGGTGTGTAACACACCACGAGAGGTACCTCCAGGCCTTTTAAAATGAAGTATGTATTTTTTGAAATAAGCGCGCATTTTTAGCAGGCTAAACTTTTAGTATGCCACAAATATATATTATTTTTGCTGCTTTATTGCCCTCGTAGTTCAACGGATAGAATAGAAGT
>JAGQYU010000315.1:4717-5205 GCA_020435885.1 Flavobacteriaceae bacterium | reverse complement strand
GCTTTTGTACATTCAACTGTATACGCCATAGTATCAAAACCTACCTGCTCTTTATCATGGAACAGATAACTGCCTTTTTGTTGGAATATAGTATTCAGCGTATGATGATCTTTAAACAAAACAGCAGCACAAAGAGCGGATGTTCTAAGCATTTTATGTGCATCCCAAATGATAGAATCAGCTTTTTCTACACCTTTAAGTAAATAACTATTAGTATCTGATAACAAAGCACTTGCTCCATGCGCTCCATCAACATGAAGCCAAATATTGTTTTCTTGGCAGAAGTGACCAATTTCGTCTAACGGATCATAAAGGCCTGTAGCAGTAGTGCAGGCACTGGCTGTTAAAGCCATTACTTTTTTGCCTTCCTCAAGTGTTCTTCTATACAATGCGGGCAACTCATCAGGAATCATTACTTTGTTGTGAGTTGTTGGCACAGAAATAACAGCATTAGAGCCCATACCCATAATGGATATTGACCGTGCAAT
>JAGQYU010000315.1:4321-4623 GCA_020435885.1 Flavobacteriaceae bacterium | reverse complement strand
AAAGCGGTTAAATTAGCTAAAGAACCACCGTGAGTTAATAAACCTCCGCCATTACCATCTATGACACTAAAATCATGGAGGTTTTTACCTTTGAACCAGCCTATTTTGGCTAACATCCAGTTTAGTAAAAATTTTTCAATCACAGCAGCAGATGGTCCCATTTCATAGATAGCCATGGGGTTATTTACAACTCCATGAATAAAATCGGCAATACCAGAAGCAGTATGAGGCGGACAAACCTGATGCCCAATATAATTAGGGTGATGTAAATGCTGCGTATTCTCTAAATACACATCCATAAA
>JAGQYU010000315.1:0-4207 GCA_020435885.1 Flavobacteriaceae bacterium | reverse complement strand
TTTGGCAGTTATGTACGTAATTTGATAGTTTTTCTGAAACAAGATCAGCCAGTTGCTTAAATTCCTCAGGTGTGTTTTTCATAGTTATACAAACAAAAAACTAACTTCTACTTTGTATATCGTGTGCTATTTTTTGTACTTCATCCAACACTCTTAATAAGTTTTCATTCCATAACATACTTATCTCTTTTTCAGTATATCCACGTTTTACTAACTCAAGTGTTACATTAAAAGTTTCAGAAGCATCGTCCCAATTTTCGATACCGCCTCCACCATCAAAATCAGAGCTGATGCCAACGTGTTCAATACCAATCAATTTTACCAGATAATCAATGTGATCTACAAAATCAGTAACACCGACAGCAGGAGGTAACCCTTGCATAGTTTTTAATTTCTCTTTTCTTATGGAAGCCATTTTAGAATAATTTCCGTAATAGGCTTCTCTTTCTTCAGGGGTTAATTTACGAACGTCATCCCAATCAAGCCATTGAGCACCAATGGAATCCATTATTTTTTTGCCAATTTCAGCTTCATATTTGGCTCTTGCTTCGTTCTTTTCCGTATTAACGTATGATTTAAAAGCAACAGTTTGAACCACGCCACCATTTTCTTTGATCATTTTAAGTACTTCATCATCTAAATTTCTACTATGATCACATAACGTCCTTGCTGAAGAGTGAGATGCAATGACAGGTGCTTTTGATAATTGAATAGATTGTATATTAGCCTCTTTTGATGGATGCGACAAATCTATCATAATACCATATTTGTTCATTTCGGCAATAGCCTGCTTACCAAGTTCGCTCAATCCGTTGTGCAACCAAATACTATCTTTTTCGCCAGTATTAGAATCGGCAAACTGGCTATGACCGTTATGTGCCAACGACATATATCTGGCTCCCAGTTCATGGAATTTTTTAACATTGCCAAGATCTGTACCCATAGGATAGGCATTTTCAACACCGATCATTGCTATTTTTTTGCCTTTAGCATGTGTTTTTCTAACATCTTCAGAAGTTAAAGCAAGTTCAATTTGGTCTGGGGCATATTCATTTACCAGCCTGTGTATAGAACTAAACTTGCCAATAGCATTGTCCATAGCTTTTTTGTAGCCACTTTCAGTCAATGAATCTTGTCCGGTATATACTACAAGCCAAGCAACATCTAATCCTCCTTCAGTCATTTTGGGTAAATTGACCTGAGTTTCTAGTCGTTGTGTATAATTAATAGTATCTGTAAAGTTGTTTACATTAAAATCAATGTGGGTGTCTAATGTTATCACGTTATCGTGAATTTTCCTTGCCTTTTCAATTAAAAGTTCTTCTTCTGACTTTTTAGTGGTGCATGCCATAGTTAAGATTATAGCTATAAATGTTAGTAATTTTGTGTACTTCATTGGTGTTTGAATTAGTATAATGTGTTAAAGGTATTGATAAATTTTTTAATGATGAATTATGTAATAAAAGTTATTTGTTATGAATGGTTTATATAGTAAATTTACCACAAAATAGTTAGTATGATCCGATTGATATTTTTTGCGTTTGTAAGTGTGTTTCTAGTTGATGCTTGTGCTAAGAAAGAAGCTAAAGTTTCTGAAAATTTACCTGTTCCTCAAGAAAAATCAACACAACAGGAAGATGAAGGCTTAGCATTATTCAGGCAGACATGCTACGCATGCCATAGTGTAGTTTCCAAATCTCACGATGAGATTATCGCACCACCAATGGTGGCTGTTAAGAGAAGATATTTAATGAGCTACCCTTCTGAAGAGGAGTTTGTTAATGCTGTAGTAGCATTTGCTAAAGATCCTAAAGAAGAAAATGCACTGATGCGTGGTGCTGTTCAGCAATTCAAAGTGATGCCATTACAAGTTTTTGATGAAAACAATTTACGCTCTATAGCTACCTATATCTACAATAATGAGATTGAAAAACCTGAATGGTTTGATACTCATTTTGAAGAAGAACACCCAGATGGCATGGGTATGGGCAGAGGAATGGGGCAAGGAAAAGGCAGAAGAAACGGTCAATGATGATGACCGTGGTCATGACCATGATGGTGATGATGATCTCCGCCACATCCACAATCTGACTTATGTGATACTGGAGCTACGGCTTCCAATACACCATTTATTAGTTTATCAATAGCAGTGTCAGGATCTGTTTCAGTTATTTTGTAGCAAGCTACATTATGATTGGCTAATTTTTGAATTGCACCATTTCCAATTCCTTTTGTTAAAAGAATATCTACATCAAAAATGATGTTTTTGTCACTTTTGCTTTCCCCATGGAAAGTAGCATGTAATGTTTCTTCAGCGGAAAGCTCTAATAATTCTTTTCCTTTAACCTCCTCTTTTTCAATAGTATAAATGTAAAAATTACGGCATCTGCCGGCATGTTCTGTAACAGTCTTTCTATTTTGCGATGTAATGGCAACTTTTGTTATCATGGTAAATAAATTAATAATCAAATATACTCATAAGTAGTTTTTTGATTGGATACAAAAGTTACTGTACATGTGTAGGATTTGATAAAAGTTTTGTAAATTTAATACGTATTATAAAATATCTATATGTTTAACTAAATCAGCATGTTATGAAAACAAGGCACACTGCCGTAAACCATATATCAACCTTTGTTGTGTCGTTGTTATTCTTACTAGGATTCTTTTCTAGTGAAATTTTCGCTCAAACTCCTGAAAACGAATCATATAAACAATATGGAGGTAAGGTAATTGACAGTAAAACTAAAGAACCATTGATATTTGCAACTTTATTGATTGAAGGCACAAACGTAAGTACTATTACCAATACTGATGGTGAGTTTTTGTTAAAAGTTCCAACATCTTTACAGGACTCAAAAGTTAGTATTTCATTTATTGGTTATCAGCCAATTAATATTCCGTTAGCACAGTTTAAAGAGGAGAAGAATGAGATAGAATTAGTAGTTTCTGTTTTACAATTATCTGAAATTAATGTAAAGCTACCTAAGGATGCAAAATCATTAGTTAGGACTGTATTGAAGAAAAAAGGAGAAACCGGGCTGAATTCTGATATAGTAATGACTGCATTTTACAGAGAAACCATCAAAAAACGCAAAAAAAATGCATCATTGGCTGAAGCAATCGTTACGGTTTATAAAGAACCTAATTTTTCTTCAAAAAAAGATGCCATAAGCTTATATAAAGCCAGAAAGAGCACTGATTATTCAAGACTTGACACAATAGCCTTAAAATTGCAAGGAGGGCCTTATAACCCTTTATATGCTGATATGATTAAGTATCCGGAATATATCTTTGCAGATGATGAAGTAGATCAATATACTTTTAACTTCTTACCATCAACAACTGTTGATGATAGATTGGTGTATGTAGTTAATTTTAAGCAATTGCCATCAATTAGTGAGCCTTTGTACTACGGTAAACTCTATATAGATGCTGAATCATTAGCACTAACTAGTGCAATCTATAATTTGAATGTAGAAGATAAAAACTTGGCCAGCAATCTTTTTGTTAAGAAAAAACCAAGTAATATTTCAGTATATCCAACCAATGCCGCTTATAGAGTTGACTACAGACAAAAAGATGGTAAATGGTATTATGGCTACAGTAATGTTCAACTGGCTTTCAAAATTGTACGAAAAGGCAAGTGGTTCAATTCTGTTTATTCCTTATCTAGTGAAATGGCAGTAACTGATTGGAAAGTAAATGCCAGTGGTGAAACATTGAAAAACAGAGAAAAGCTGAGACCTTCTATCATTATAAGTGATGAAGCTTCCGGCTTTTCTGATCCAGATTTTTGGGGCGCATATAATGTTATAGAACCTGAAAAATCTATTGAGGCGGCTATCAATAAAATCCGTCGTCAATTAAAACGTGTGGATTCTGAATTGTAAAGTTCGTATGATGTCCGTCATTTTATTTAGAATATTATAGCAGTATATTTAAGCTATACTAACTAAAACTAAACCATCATGAAAGAGCATGAAAATGATTTCGGAAACTTTGGTAAACAGATACTCGATATTGCACCGCAACTACATCCTTATGTAAAGCATAGATTATACACTGCTGAAACAACGGGTATTATCCCTAGGAATATGTATAAGGTTGGTGGAGTTATAGATGATGCAATTATAACACTGTTTGAGGATGTGCATGGAACCATTCAAAGTAATGATGAACTGAAGATCAAACTGTTTACAATGAC
>JAGQYU010000314.1 GCA_020435885.1 Flavobacteriaceae bacterium | reverse complement strand
GGCGCATCAAAATCTTTTGCTTCTCTACCAACTCGTATGATCTCCACTTTATTCATTACATCGCCTTGAGCAATACTATCTACAACATTTTGCCCTTCAACTACATATCCAAAAACTGAATGAATACCATCTAAATGCGGCGTAGGTCTGTGCGTTATAAAAAATTGACTGCCATTTGTGGTTGGAGGTCCTGAGTTTGCCATTGACAAAGTCCCAGCCCTATTATGAGGAAATTTTACTTTAGCGCTGTCATTCAACGGAATTTCATTTTCAAACAAATAGCCCGGGCCGCCTGTTCCTGAGGCTAAAGGGTCTCCCCCTTGAATAATAAAATTAGGAACCACCCGATGAAAAGTTAAGCCATCAAAGTATCGTTTGTTTTTGTACTGCTCACTCACATATGGGTTAGAGCCTTCCGCTAAGGAAACAAAACTGGCAACAGTAACAGGCACATCTTTATATTCCAGTTCTAAAACAATATCACCTTTATCAGTATTAATTTTGGCATATAGACCATCTCCCAACTTTTGATTACTGGTAGATTTACATGAGCTAACTGCTACCAAAAGCAGTAACAATGCTAATTTGATTCCTTTCATAAATTATTTATTATTAACTATTATTTTCTTTAATGAAACCTCATATATAAGTGGCTGATTTGAAGCAATTTTATCATGTCCGGAATAACCGTATGCCTTATGCGAAGGAAATAAAAATGTAACCTCTTCCCCTTCTTTCATCAACTTAATACCATCTTGTAAGCCTGTAATTAATTCCTGCTCGTCAACTAAGTAATTCTGCTGACCTAGTTCTTCTTCAGAATACAGAACATCATTATGAATATCTCTTATCTGATAAGTAAAAATAACTTCATCACCTTTTTTGGGATAGATGGTTGTAATAGTATCTTTTGTGTTATAATAATACCAGAAACCACTTTCAGAACTGATATAAGTATGTGTAGAATCACTTTTCATCAGTTCCATAAAAGCATTTTCTTCTAACTTATTAATGGCTTTATTCCTAACAATTGATTCTTTTAAAAAGCTAGATGATTTTCTTACAACTGGTTTTCTTGGTTCCGGTTCATTACATGCAATTAATGTTAATAAAACCAATACAGCTAAAACTTTATTCTTCATACGATTTCAGTAAATCTTCTTTATGATCTTCTAATACTTTTATAAACTTCGATACTGTTCTCCTTAGCGATTCCTCACTCCTGCCACCAGCAGCGTTTTCATGTCCACCACCGTTAAAATAATTACGTGCAAATTCATTCACACAAAAATTACCTTTAGACCTGAATGACATCTTTACGATACCTTGCTTTTGATCTTCAATAAAAATAGCTGCCATAACAACACCTTTTAAAGAAAGCCCATAATTAACAAACCCTTCAGTATCACCTTTTTTAAAATGGAAAGAATTAAGCTCTTCCTGCGATAACGTTATATAGGCAGTTTTATATTTCCTCAACACCCTTAAATTGCTTAACGCCTTGCCCAAAAGTTGCAATCTGAAAATAGAATTAGTATCGTACAATTCATTATGGATTC
>JAGQYU010000005.1:648-2212 GCA_020435885.1 Flavobacteriaceae bacterium | reverse complement strand
ATGCAAGATCATCAGGATCAACAATTTAAAGGTGTTATTTCCGGTGTAACCGAATGGGGTATTTATGTAGAAATCATTGAAAATAAATGTGAAGGAATGGTTCGTATTAGAGATATTAAAGATGACTATTATATCTATGATGAAAAACAATACGCTTTGGTAGGCCAAGCCACACAAAATTTACTGCAATTAGGGGATGAAGTTATTGTAAAAGTAAAAAGCACAGATTTAGAAAGAAAGCACTTAGATTTTAATCTTATAGCCTATTAAGGCACTATTATTGATGAAAAATAAATCAAAATAACTCTTATGAAAAGTAAAATGATTGTTTTGTTATTGATGCTGTTCTCAATAACTATCTCAGCACAAGAAAGGACAGAAAATGTCGGAACGTTTGATGAAATCAAAATCTTTAACGGATTAAAAGTTGAATTAGAGAAATCCGATAGAAACGATATTGAAATTACCGGTAAAAAAGCAGATGATGTGGTAATTAAAAATAATAACGGAACGTTAAAATTATCACTAAAAATAACAGAATTGTTTAGCCAAGATGATGTAAAGATCAAAATATATTTTAATGATGCCATTCATGTACTGGATGCTAATGAGGGTTCAGTTGTTATGAGTAATGCTACTTTTTCTCAAGATAAACTTACTGTAAAAGTACAGGAAGGAGCCTATATTAAAATTCCGGTAAACGTTACGCATTTATCCATAAAATCTGTAACAGGAGGAAACATTACTGCAAATGGTACTGCAATAAATCAAGATGTAGAGGTAACAACGGGCGGCGTTTATGAAGGCTATGATGTAGATTCTGAATACGCAAATGTGGTTGCCGCTTCTGGTGGAAAAGCGGAAGTCTATGTAACCAAATTATTGGATGCTAAAGTTAGACTGGAAGGAAATATCTACTACAAAGGCAATCCTGATAAAGTATTGGAGAAAAAAGCAATAGGAGGCAAGATTGTAAATAAAGAATAAACTTTTACAGCAACATATATTTTAAATTAGTACATTTGTTGGTATAAATTTTATTAAAATGATAACAGCAACAATATTTTTAGGCTTTGTAGGACCATGGCAATGGATTATTATTGGATTGGCTATCTTATTGTTATTTGGAGGAAAGAAATTACCTGAACTAATGAAAGGATTAGGTACCGGATTAAGGGAGTTTAAAGACGCTACAAAATCTGAAGAAAACGACGATAAGAAAGAAGAAAAATAAACATGTTTTATAAAGTAAAAAGGCTCCTAATAGGAGCCTTTTTTTATTCTTCATCATCAGTTCTTCTAGAACCTTTTTTCTTAGTAGTTTGGCTTTTCATAGCTTCACCAATCTGGTTACTTGCTGTAAAGCTGGCCACCATGTTATTCAGCATATCACTACCTGCTTGTGGCGAGTTAGGTAATAATATCAAATTACTGTTAGTTTCTTCTCCAATAGATTGCAACGTATCATAGTGTTGTGTTACTACGATGAGAGCAGAAGCCTCCTGAGAGTTAATACCAACCCTATTCAACACTTCTACAGATTCTTCCAAACCACGGGCAATTT
>JAGQYU010000005.1:278-540 GCA_020435885.1 Flavobacteriaceae bacterium | reverse complement strand
ACTTTTTCACGTTCCGCAGCATTGATGCGGTTCATAGCAGCTTTAACCTGAGAATCAGGGTCAATATCAGTAACAAGTGTTTTTATAATATCAAAACCATAATCTAGCATAGCATCTTGCAATTCAGCTTTTACTGCAATGGCAATATCATCTTTTTTAACAAAAACATCATCCAGTTTCATCTTTGGTACTTCGGCTCGTACCACATCAAATACATAACTAGTTATCTGATCATGTGGATATTCTAATTTATAAAAAGCTT
>JAGQYU010000005.1:0-227 GCA_020435885.1 Flavobacteriaceae bacterium | reverse complement strand
TTACAAAAACATCATCCAATGTTTTAGTTTCTACAATAACATCTAATTGCTGTATTTTTAAACTTACTTTACCTGCAATTTTATCTATACCAGGAATTTTTAGCTGAAAACCAGAATGTCTAATACTTTGAAATCTACCGAAGCGCTCAATTATAGCTGCAGTTTGTTGTTTTACAATAAAAATAGATAATAAGATTAGTATTATTATACCTATAATTATAAGTTGA
>JAGQYU010000313.1 GCA_020435885.1 Flavobacteriaceae bacterium | reverse complement strand
CAATTATGTTAGATGAAATGGCATTGAGAACAGCTATTTTAAGCGTACTGATAATATTAGATTGTTTAGTAGTTTCAAACAATTCGGTTACTTTTTTTCCTTTTATTTTTGTGGGAGTAAACTCCCCATAATCTCTATCCTTTTTAGGACAAAATATTTCCGAAGCATCTATAGTACTTGCCACGCCATAACTTTGATCGTTCAATTTAACAGCTGTCATATGCATGCCCACTACAACATCTTCAATATAAAGATCATTTAACTTTTGTTGCAGCGTTTTTTTTAGTATTTCATAGGTTTTGTGAGCTACCATTTTTATGATCTTCTTTTAGCGATTAACAAAAACAATGGATATTTTTTACCACTCTCTTTAGTGATGGTATGAGGAGTACTGTAATATTCTACAGAAAAACCATGATTATTGAGGAGCACACTGAGTTTTTCTTTGTTGAACCCAAGATGCCCATCAAAATTTAATTCAGGTTTATGGAATGTACCATCTTCTTCCACCAGATCAGCAATACACAGATAACCATTTGTATGTAAAAGTCTATGAAATGCAGTAAATGCCTTTTCCAGATCATGGATATGATGCAGTGTCATCAAAGTGTAGATAATATCTGTATTTTCAATAGTACAATCATCTGACAATAAATCAGCTAATACAGGTTTAAAATTGGTGATTTTTTGCTGTTCTATTTTTTCTTTCAAAACATTGATCATCCCTTCAGAAGTATCAACTAACGTAATGGTTTTAAAAGCATCTTTTAAGGCAAAACTCAACAGACCGGTTCCGCAGCCGAATTCCAATGCATGTAGCTGTTTTTTAGGGGCTATAAATTGAATGATTTCTTTAGCGAAAGTTTCAGCACGTTGTAGTTTATCAGGATTTTCATCCCAAGTTTTAGCTTGATCATCAAAACGGTTCATGATAATTTTGATTTTAAGAGAACCAAGTTACGATTTTACCGGTTTTCAGACCGTAACATTATATACGTTCTTTAATCCATTTATTGAAACTATGAAAGTTTTGCGGTGCTACACCATGCCCCACAGGGTATTCAAAATATACATTATCAATTTTCAACCTGTCTAAAAATGGTTTTGTTTGTCTGGCCCATTCAACAGGAATAACCTGATCTACAGACCCATGTGAGCTGTAGATATCTAAATTTTGATAATTTGCTTTATCAGGATTTTCAGGAAGCAGTTCTTGATTTACATAACCACTAAGTCCTACAACATGTTGTACTTTTTCAGGATAATTCAGCGCAACCGCCAAACTTAAGATACATCCTTGGCTAAAGCCTAATAAAAATGTATTGTTGGGGTCAGTACTATACTTTTTTTTGATTTCATCAATAAAATTGGCAATAGTATCTCTGGCATTTATAGCTTCAGGAATGTCAGAAAATTTTCCCTGAGGTGCATCAAAATAAATTGTGTACCATGCGTAGCTACCAAACCCCATAGATAAAGGTGCTCTAGCACTCACAATTAATAGTTCTTCTGGTAATTCGCTTGCAAAAGAAAACAAATCTTCTTCATTGCTGCCGTAGCCGTGAAGTAATATGAGAAGTGGAGGGTTTTCTAAAGCAATTTTTGGTTTTCGTATTAGGTATTGTAGTGATAGTTCCATGTGTTGAGAAATAAAAAAGTCACAATAAATGCGACTTCAAAAATATGATATTATAAAATGTTATCCTATTCCTTTAAACCAATCTTGGAACATATCACCAAATAGAGGTATTTTCTTTTCTTGACCTTGAATGACTCCAATAAAACCAATAATCCAAAGAACTAATAATACTAAACTTATAGCTCCGGCTAGATAATAATTTACGTACTTACCAATAATAAAAGAATTTCCAATTGAAAAAATACTTAAGCCTATCATTTGACGTATATGAAATGCAGCAAATGAATTTTTCTTTTCATTATTCATTATAAAGGCAATAAGTGTACCTATCCAAGTTATATAGCTAATTATAGCCATTGTTTTACCTTCTGAAACAGTAGTGTTTTCCATAGTTAAAGTAGTTTTAGTTAATTATTGTTATAAAGATATTTAATTTTGATGGATGATAAGTTTATTATTTGCAAAAATACCGTAGGCTTTCCCTTTTAGCTCTTTATCTAGAAACGCTGAATTTTTAGAAGTAGAAATAATATCTTTTTCAGTGAATTTGTAAGTAACATTAGGATTGAATAGTGTTAAATCAGCTACTTCGCCTTTTTTAATAACAGAAATTTTGATATTAAAACGCTTTTTTGGTTTTGTAGTTATACACTCAATAAGTGTTTCCAACTCAATTTTAGAGCTTACAGCTCCGAAAAAGCTTTCCAAACCAATGGTTCCGTCCTTTGCATTTTCCAACTCTATTTTTTTATGCTCAACATCTATGGGGTTATGATCAGAAGTTATCATATCAATGGTTCCGTTTAGTACACCTTTTATCAAAGCTGAAACATCAGATTTTCCTCTTAGTGGAGGGGTAACTTTACAATTTGTATTAAAATCTAGTACTTCATCATCAGTCAGTACTAAATGATGAGCTGCTACACTACAGGTTACATCCAATCCTTTCTTTTTAGCTTCCGCTATCAATTTCAATGATTTGGCTGTAGAAATTGTTGGTATGTGTAGTTTGCCACCTGTATATTCCAGTAAAAATAAATCTCTGGCAACTTGTATTTCTTCCGCTAAAGCAGGATTTCCTTTCAAACCGATTTTAGTACTGGCAATACCCTCATTTAAAGCCGCATGGTTGGTAAGCGACTCATTTTGAGGAAAACTTAATACCAATCCATTAAAGTTTTGAGTATATAACAGACCTATTTTCAATAGATTAGCGTTGTTGATAGGTTTATTATAATCTCCAAAAGCAATGGCTCCTGAGTTATACATATCGTATAACTCTGCCAATTCAATACCTTCTGCTTTTTGTGTTAGGTTGGCAATAGGGTAGAGACTTACAGCATTTCCTTTTGATTTATTCACCAAAAATTCTACGGCAGATTTATTGTCTATCACAGGAAATGTGTTTGGGTTTAAAGCTACAGCCGTAAATCCGCTTTTTGCCGCTGTCAGTAGTCCGTTCTCAATATTTTCACGATCTTCAAATCCGGGTTCACCAAAGGAAACACTGGTGTCAAACCATCCGCTCGAAACGTGAAGATTTTCCAATACTATTTCTTTATAACTTTTTGGATTGGCAATCTTTGAAGCAATATTGGTAATCTTACCATTTTCAATTA
>JAGQYU010000058.1 GCA_020435885.1 Flavobacteriaceae bacterium | reverse complement strand
ATAATATTCTTGGTAGGCCAAAAGTTGAACTAAACGAACAAACTTTCAGGTTTACACCGGCAATAATATCTGATAATGTTCATGGTACTAGAGGAACATTAAGAGGTACATTAAGCCATGAGATGTTTGAGAAATGGTATTTAGATTTAGCTATAAGGACTGATAATTTGCTAGTACTCAATACTGAAGAGAAGGAGGATGTGGAGTATTACGGAACAGGTTTTATGGAAGGAAGTGCAACAATAAGAGGTTATACGGATGAATTGGTTATTGATGTGGTGGGTACTACAAAACCCGGTACAGAATTTATCATCCCTTTAAGTGATGTATCTACGGTTAGCGATTCTAAATTGATAAATTTTATCACAAATGCAGAAGAGCAAGAAAATCTCAGCAAAACGCAAGAAGTAATATTTGAAAGGCTCAAAGGGCTTACGCTCAACTTTGATCTTACGGTTACAAAAGATGCTATTGCTGAAATAGTGATTGATAAAAATACAGGAAGTGTATTAAGAGGTAGTGGAGACGGTAATATGCTTATTGAGATAAACACAAATGGTAAATTTGATATTTATGGATCTTATGTAGTTGATAATGGCGTGTATGAATTTAGAAATATTGTAAACAAAGATTTTAAGGTAAAACCGGGTGGTTTGGTGGTGTGGAATGGTAACCCATATGATGCATTTTTAAACATCACAGCAGTTTATAATACAAAAGCTAACCCCTCAGTATTGTTGGAAAATGTAGGGGACAGTAGAAGAAAAATTGATGTTGATCTTATAGCCAAAATTACAGGGCAATTACTGGATTCTGATATTGAATATGATGTGCAACTTCCCAATCAGAATTCAGTTGTAAACTCTGAATTACAGTTCAAAATGAGTGATGAATATGTAAAAATGACTCAGTTTTTCTCATTGCTTACTACAGGTTCTTTCGTTAATTTAGACGAAGGTATCTTCAATAATAATAGCGGAAATGCCTTTTTGAACAGAACTGCTTCGGAGAAAATATCGAATGTTTTGGCTGACCTTTTTAAAACGAAAGGAGATAAATTCCAAATGGGCGTAACGGTTGATTTGGCAAACAAAGAAGATGTGCGTTCTTATCAGTTAGATGACCAATTAGGGGTTTCTTTCTCTAGTACTATTGGAAAGACAGTAAGTGTTAATGGTAGGGTTGGTGTTCCGGTTGGTGGTAATACGCAATCAGCCATTTTTGGTGAAGTTGAAGTCGCATTGCCTCTCAATGAAGAAGGCACGTTAACTGCCAGAGCTTACACCAAGCAAAATGATGTAGAATATGATATTACAGATGCGGAAGGTTACACACATGGCGTTGGTATTTCTTGGAGAGTAGATTTTGACAATAGTAAAGAATTATTTAAAAAATTATTTTCAAAAAAAGAAAAGGATTCCATCGCTAAAAAAATTAAAAGAGATACATTAAAGACAAGGACAAATCTTATCAATTTTCAAACACAACAGAAAGATTCTGTCAATCAAAAAAAGTAGATTTTAGCAGAAATATGTTTACTATTTTTAATTAACATTACTATAACTTTTAACTGAGTTAAAATCACTAACTTCCTTACAGTTAAGTAACTATAACGATTTCGTATAATTCTTACCAAAAGAAACAAATTCAACGTAATAATTGTTAATTTTGCGTGTCCTTGAATAAATGATAAAAATGAGAGAAACAATAAAGAAAATAGGCGTTTTAACGTCAGGTGGAGATGCCCCGGGGATGAACGCTGCTTTAAGGGCTGTTGCAAGAGCTTGTTCATATTATGATGTTGAATGTGTTGGGTTTTACAGAGGCTATCAAGGAATGATAGAAGGAGATTATATGAAGCTTGATGCCAGAAGTGTAAAAAATATTATTGGTAAAGGAGGAACTATACTTAAATCTGCTCGTTCAACTGAATTTAGAACAGAAGAAGGCCGCCAAAAAGCATATGAAAGTCTTGTAAAAGCTGAGGTTGATGGTTTAATACTTATTGGTGGAGATGGAACTTTTAATGGTGGTGTTGTTTTTGGAAAAGAACATAAAATTCCTTTTATAGGTATTCCTGGTACTATTGATAATGATATAGTTGGTACAAACTTTACCATAGGTTATGATACAGCCTTGAACACCGTTGTTGATGCTATTGATAAGATCAGAGATACGGCTAGTTCGCATAACAGACTTTTCTTCGTAGAGGTAATGGGTAGAGATGCAGGATTTATAGCATTGAATGCCGGTGTTGGAGCAGGAGCGGAAGAAATTTTAATACCGGAAGAAGATCTAGGCTTAGGAAGGTTGTTAGAATCCTTAAGGAAAAGTAAGGCCAGAGGTAAATCATCTAGCATTGTAATAGTTTCTGAAGGTGATAAAATTGGCAAGAATGTTTTTGAATTAGCTGAATATGTAACCCAAAACTTACCTAATTATGAAGCTAGAGTTTCGGTTTTAGGGCATATGCAACGTGGAGGCAGCCCTAGCTGTTTTGACAGGGTATTGGCTAGTAGGTTTGGTGTAAAAGCAGTTGAAAGCTTATTAGATGGTAAAACTGATATGATGGTTGGAATTATCAATAACGAAATTGTATTGACCAGTATTGAAGAAGCTATAAAAACAACCCACGATATTAACAGAGAATTATTAAGAATTTCTGATATTTTATCAGTATAAAAACTATATAAAATGATTAAAATTGGAATAAATGGTTTCGGTAGAATTGGTAGAATTGCATTTAGATCTGCTGTAAAAAGAGACAATGTGCAAGTTGTTGCTATCAATGATTTATTAGATGTTGATTATTTAGCATATATGCTAAAATACGACTCAGTACACGGACGTTTTGATGGTGAAGTTGAAGTTAAAGACGGTAAACTTATCGTTAATGGCAATGAGATAAGAATTACTGCTGAGCGCAATCCTGAAAACTTAAAATGGGATGAAGTAGGTGCTGACTATGTAATGGAATGTACAGGTATTTTTACAACTTTAGAAAAAGCAAATCTACACATTAAAGGAGGTGCAAAAAAGGTAGCAATTTCTGCTCCATCTGCTGATGCGCCTATGTTTGTTATGGGTGTAAATCACAAAGATTTAAAAGCTTCTGATACTGTTTTTTCAAATGCTTCATGTACAACTAACTGTTTAGCGCCTATTGCAAAAGTATTACATGATAATTTTGGTATTGTTGATGGTTTAATGACTACAATCCACGCAACTACTGCTACTCAAAACACAGTTGACGGCCCTTCAGTAAAAGATTGGAGAGGTGGTAGATCTGCTATACATAACATTATACCTTCATCAACTGGTGCTGCAAAGGCTGTTGGTAAAGTTATTCCTTCGCTAAACGGAAAATTAACAGGTATGTCATTCAGAATTCCTACTATGGATGTTTCTGTGGTTGACCTTACTGTAAATCTTGCAAAAGGTGCAAGTTATGATGAGATTTGTAAAGTAATGAAAAATGCTTCTGAAGGTGAACTAAAAGGTATTTTAGGTTATACTGATGAGTTGGTTGTATCTCAAGATTTTGTTAGTGAGCCTCGTACTTCAGTTTTTGATGCAAAAGCAGGTATTGCTTTAACGGATAAGTTTATAAAAGTTGTATCTTGGTATGACAATGAGTTTGGTTATTCTACCAAATTGGTTGATTTAATTGAATACGCCGATACATTATAATAGAAAACGAATTATTAGTATATTTAAATCCTGCTTTTTAGCAGGATTTTTTTGTTTGTAAATGTGGATAGTAATACACTAATTTTATTTATCATTTCATCGGCAGTGTTGGCAATTTCACCAGGCCCTGATAATATTTTTGTACTAATACAAAGTGTTACAAACGGTGCTAAGTATGGAATTGCAACAGTACTCGGTTTAGTTACCGGATGTTTAGTACATACCACGTTAGTAGCTTTTGGGGTTTCGGCTATCATAAAGAATAATGACACATTATATCTCATCATAAAAATAATTGGGGCTTTGTACCTTTTATATTTGGCTTATAAGGTTTTTAAAAGCGATGCTTCTATAAATCTATCATCAGCAGAATTGCCCAAAAAAAGCGTATTACAACTTTATAAGCAAGGCTTTATAATGAATGTTTTAAACCCAAAGGTTTCCATTTTTTTTCTTGCTTTCTTTCCGGGGTTTTTATTCAGTACTTCCATGAATACTATTAGTCAGTTTTATGTTCTCGGAGTTTTATTCATGATTGTTACTTTTATCGTTTTTTCTTCCATAGCTTTATTGGCAGGGCTTATTTCAAATTATTTAAAAAAGCACAAACAAACATCTTTCTATCTAAAATGGCTGCAAATTATTGTATTTACAGGTATTGCAATTTTTATTTTATTTTCTGATAAATAGAAAAATGCAAGTTTGTATCTTTGGTTCAGATGGAAAAGGTAAAAATAATAGAATGCCCCAGAGATGCTATGCAAGGCATCAAAACCTTTATTCCAACTGATAAAAAAGCAACATACATAAACCGTCTTTTAGATGTAGGTTTTGACACGATTGATTTTGGAAGTTTTGTTTCGCCAAAAGCCATTCCGCAGATGAGAGATACTGCCGAAGTTCTCACCCAATTAGATTTAAGCAAAACAAAAAGTAAATTATTAGCAATTGTTGCTAATGTTAGAGGTGCTGAGGATGCTTCAAAGTTTGATGAAATAGATTATTTAGGCTACCCTTTTTCTATTTCAGAAAATTTCCAAATGCGGAATACAGGGAAAACCATTAAAGAATCTATTACAATTCTTGATGAAATATTAGCAATAGCAACTAAAAACAATAAAGAAGTGGTAGCCTATTTATCGATGGGTTTTGGCAATCCTTACGGCGATCCTTGGAATGTAGATATTGTTGCTGATTGGACGTCTAAATTATTCGAGATGGGCGTAAAAATTCTTTCACTTTCTGATACCGTTGGAAGTTCTTCACCAAATGATATAGCCTATTTATTTTCAAATTTAATTCCTCTGTATCCTACCATTGAATTTGGAGCGCATTTACATACAACTCCTACTACTTGGTATGAGAAAGTAGATGCTGCTTTTAAAGCCGGATGTAGGCGTTTTGACAGTGCTATTAAAGGATATGGTGGTTGTCCTATGGCAAAAGATGAGTTAACAGGTAATATGCCTACAGAAAAATTGATGACGTATATGGCTAAGCATCAGGTACAAACAAATATAAATAGCCTTGCTTTTGAAAGTGCTTATAATGTAGCTTTGAACATTTTTTTGTAAACTTTTTTACATTTTTTTCACTGAAAAATAGTTGAATAATTTTAGTTCAAAACTTATGCAATCTGCCATATAGTTGTATATTTGCATGCAATTAATTTTTAATTAGTTGCAATTATGAAAGTTCACAGTTCCAAGTTTGTAGGAGAAGGTTTAACATATGATGATGTACTTTTAGTACCTGCCTTTTCTGAAATCCTCCCTAGAGAAGTAAGCATCCAAACAAAATTTACTCGAAACATTACTATCAATATTCCAATAGTTTCTGCTGCTATGGATACCGTTACAGAATCCGCTATGGCTATAGCTATGGCTAGGGAAGGAGGGATAGGTGTGCTTCATAAAAATATGACCATTGATGAGCAGGCAAAAGAGGTAAGAAAAGTAAAAAGAGCTGAATCTGGGATGATCATAGACCCTGTTACGCTTCCAAAAACTGCCAAAGTTATTGATGCCCAGAATAGTATGAGAGAGCATAGTATTGGTGGTATTCCCATTGTGGATGATAATGGTAAATTGTTAGGCATTGTAACTAATAGAGATCTACGTTTTGAAAAAAACTTAGATAGACCAATTTCGGAAGTAATGACAAGCAAAAACTTGGTAACGGTTAGTGCCGGAACTTCATTGACTGATGCCGAAGTTATTCTTCAAGAGAACAAAATTGAAAAATTGCCCGTAGTTGATGATAATTATAAGCTAGTTGGACTGATAACTTTTAGGGATATAGCTAAACTTTCTCAAAAACCCATAGCTAACAAAGATTCTTATGGACGCCTTAGAGTAGCTGCTGCTATTGGCGTTACACCTGATGCAGTTTTAAGGGCCGAGGCGCTTACCCATGCTGGTGTAGATGCTATAGTTATAGATACGGCACATGGTCATACAAAAGGAGTTGTTAATGTACTAAAAGAGATAAAAAAGACATTTCCTGAAATTGATATCATTGTTGGAAATATTGCCACAGCTGATGCGGCTAAATTTTTAGTTGAAGCAGGTGCTGATGCGGTTAAAGTGGGAATTGGCCCCGGATCTATTTGTACAACCAGAGTGGTTGCAGGTGTAGGCTTTCCACAACTTTCAGCCATTATGGAAGTGGCTAATGCAATTAAAGGAAGTGGCGTTCCTGTCATAGCTGATGGCGGTATTCGTTATACGGGAGATATTCCAAAAGCTATAGCCGCAGGTGCTGATACGGTGATGTTAGGTTCATTATTGGCAGGGACAAAAGAATCACCTGGGGAAACCATTATTTATGAAGGACGTAAATTTAAGTCCTATAGAGGAATGGGTTCGGTTGAGGCTATGAGGCAAGGTAGTAAAGACCGTTATTTCCAAGATGTGGAAGATGATATTAAAAAATTAGTTCCTGAAGGCATTGTAGGTAGGGTACCTTATAAAGGTGATCTTTTTGAAAGTATTCATCAATTTGTTGGTGGTTTAAGAGCCGGAATGGGTTATTGCGGCGCTAAAGATATTGCTGCATTGCAACAATCTGGTCAGTTTGTAAAGATCACTTCCTCGGGTATTACCGAAAGCCACCCGCATAATGTAATGATAACTAAAGAAGCACCAAATTATTCAAGAAGATAGGCTATCTGTATGATATTTTAACTTTAAATAAACAAGGTATTCATAAAAAGAATACCTTGTTTATATTACCTAATTGCTTAAAATTAAGCAATAGTTATGGTTTTGTCCAAATAAACGTCTTGAATGGCATTTAAAAGTTCTACACCTTCTGCCATAGGTTTTTGGAAAGCTTTACGGCCGGATATCAATCACATACCACCAGATCGTTTATTAATAACCGCCGTTTTAACAGCTTGTTCCAAATCATTTGCACCTGAAGCTCCACCGGAATTGATCAAGCCTGCTCTGCCCATGAAGCAATTCGCAAC
>JAGQYU010000057.1 GCA_020435885.1 Flavobacteriaceae bacterium | reverse complement strand
TTGATTAGCGGAACGATTTCGGAATCGACTTATTTCCGTTTTACGATTCCCGAAAGCCAGCTTTCAAAGGTTCAGAAAGGACAGGTAGTAACCGTCAATATAGTCTATAACAAAAGTCAGGTTAAGGGAAAAGTAATTTCGGTTAAGGCTTTGGGAGCTTATGCAAATATTGCAACGGCTTATCCCGATTACGAAATTCAGGAAAGCCTGTTTGAGATAAAAATCAGTCCGATTGATATAGAACAAGCTAAAGATTTGTTTACGAAAACTACGGTTACTTTAGAATTGTAATAAGAAATTATGAAAAACTTTTTTTCGCTTATAAAAAGGGAATTCAAACTTTTTTGGGACAACAGTGTGCTTCGGTTGCTTTTTATCGGGGCTCCAATTATGTACGGAATACTTTTGGGCTTCGTTTATCAAAAAGGAAAAGTTACGGATTTGCCTGTTGTGGTGGTTGATGAAGACCAAAGTCAGATGAGCCGAAAAGCCATCGAAATGATGAATGACAACGAGGTTCTGAATGTGGCTTTTATCCGATACGACCAAAACGATTTGGCTAAAATCGTAGCTGAAAACGATAACATTCCTGCGGTTGTGATTATTCCGAAAGATTTTGAGAAACAGGTAATGACCAAAAAATATCCCGAAGTGCTTACGATTGTGAATACTTCGAATGTTTTGACTGCCAATTATGCTTCGACAGCCATTCAGGTTTGTTTGGGAACATTCAAAGCGGGAGTTCAGATTGAAGCCCTCAAAAAACAGGGAATGCCCGAAAGTGTGGCTATGTCGCAATATGAGCCGTTCAAAACCACGTTTATCAAAAAATACAACCGAAGCACGAACTATATGTACTTTTTGTGGCCCGGCATTTTGGCTACGGTTTTGCAACAGGTTTTGCTGTTAGGCTTGGCTTTGTCGTTTGCCTCGGAATACGAAAACGGAACGTTCAGAACTTTGGTTTCGGAAAACAAATCCCTACTCAAAATAATGGCAATTAAGATAATTCCGTATCTGATAATGAGTTTCGGAATATGGATTTTGTATTATCTGTTTACATTTTGGTTCAGGATTCCGTTTTATGAAAATCTGGGTGCTTTGACCTTTGTAGCGGGAATTTTCGTGTTGTCGGTATGTTTTATCGGGATATTGGTAAGCATATTGATTCCGAGTCAGCTCAAAGCAACCGAAGTCCTGATGGTTATAGCCACTCCGAGCTTTATTTTGAGCGGATTTACGTGGCCGCTTTCGCAAATGCCCGATTGGGTTGTGGCTGTTGCCAATGTAATTCCGCTTACGCATTTCTTACAGGCATTCAGAATTTTGCTGATAGAAGAAGGAACGTTGTCCCAATGTTCGGGTGCAATTTGGGCTATGATTTGGATTGGACTTGTTTGTGCGGTTTTGTCTTATGTAGCTTTGTATTTTAAAAGGAAAAAGGTGTTGAAGCAAGGTTGAATTTTGTACTGCAAAAAAATCCTGTGTGGTAGATTTTTATTATTTTTTTCTGTGTCAGGTTGTTATTTTTCAGCCGTTTAATTTCAGGGGTACGGTTGTTCTGCCATTGCCACTAACGTTAAGCTAAAAAGAGTTTTAATTCAGTTTAGCGACCGATAACGAAGTTCGGCTATTTTCATTAAAAAAGCAATAGTTTAGTAAGTTTTCAAAAAGGGTACTGCTAAATTTGTATTTTAGACCTACAAAAAAGAAGTTTTATGGCAAAAGCAAAATATGGTGTAAATACCATTTGTACACATACAGGAGAAATAAAGGATGAGCAGTTTGGTGGGGCAGTATCCCCCATCTATTTAACCAGTTCTTACCCCTTTATGGATGTAGATGTAAAACGCTATCCGCGTTATTTTAATACACCCAATCAACAAGCGGTTGGTGAGAAAATTGCCGCATTGGAACATGTCGAAGCAGCCATACCTTTTGCATCCGGAATGGCAGCTATCAGTACAACATTACTGGCTTTTCTGAATCAAGGAGATCACATCGTACTGCAAAATGAAATTTATGGAGGTTCTTTCAATTTTGTAGTGGAAGATTTTCATAAAATGGGCATAACGTATTCTTTTACGGATGGTATTAACGTAGCAGATTTTGAAGCTAAAATTCAGCCAAATACCAAAGTTATCTACATAGAAACACCTTCAAACCCTTTACTAACCATTACGGATATTAAAGCGGTAGCGGATTTGGCAAAAAAGCATGGTATTATAACTATGATCGATAATACGTTTGCATCGCCTATCAATCAAACTCCCATTGATCTGGGTATAGATATTTCCATACACTCGGCTACTAAATATTTGAATGGCCATAGTGATATGGCTGCCGGTGCTGTAGCTACTTCTAAAGAGCTTATGGATAGAATCTGGCATAAGGCCAAAAACTTAGGAGGCAATTTAAGCGATCTTAATTGCTATTTACTTGAACGAAGTATTAAAACATTGGGTATTAGGGTTGAACGTCACAATAGTAATGCGCAACACATGGCGGAATATTTGCAACATCACAAGGCAGTTGTAAAAGTGTATTATCCGGGGTTGAAAGATCATCCCAATCATGCCATAGCCAACGAACAAATGCATGGTTTTGGGGGTATGTTATCTTTTGAATTAGATGGAAAATATGATGCTTTCACTTTTCAGAAAAAATTAAAACTGATAAAACCGTCTATGAGTTTAGCAGGTGTTGAATCAACCATTTTGCTACCTTCTAAAACTTCGCATGCGTTGTTAACGGCAGAGCAACGAAAGGCGGTGGGTATTTCAGATAATTTACTGCGTTTTTCGGTTGGTATAGAAGACGTTCAGGATATTATTGATGATATTGAACAGGCATTGAAATAATAGTCATTGCGATCTCGAATATTTTGGGATAGTAATCTCAATGTCATTTCGAACGAATGTGAGAAATCAAACAAAATAGATTTCTCAGTCGCTTTGCTTCTTCGAAATGACAATAGGTTATAGAAAGTATTCTTTTACAATACTATTTTATTGCTCAATACTTTCGGCTGAAAAACTTGTCAATTCATTATCATCAAAAGAAACTACTACTTGGATAGGATTACAACAAACCTCACAATCTTCAATATAATCGGTTTCTGCAATGGAAGTATCCAATAGCATAGAAATTTCCTCCCAACAATAGGGGCATTGAAAAAAGTGTTCCAGCATCAGAATTGAGCATCTAATAATTGTCCGCTAAGTTGCAATAATTGTAACTCTGCCAATTTAGCATCATACTTTGCAGCATTTTTAGCATTGATAGCATTGATAAGATTCAGTTGAGCTTGTCTGAATTCAATAGATGTTACCTGTCCAAGTTTGAACTGTTCTTCCGTACGATTAAAATTATTGGTGTTAGTTTGCACGTTCTTTTCTTGCGTTTGCAATACAAATAATTTGTTTTGATAATTTTCCCAAGCATTGTTAAAATCAGTGGTAATTTCCAATTCGGTCTGCTCTTTTAGCAATTGCTGATTCTCCAAGGCTATTTTGGCATTTTGCACTTGTGTTCTGGTTCTGCCACCATCAAATACATTCCATGAAAGATTGATAGACCCTGTAAGCCCCCATGTAGTTTGTTGCGAAAAATTAATGACAGGGTTTACATTATTCTCATTCCAGCCATAGGTTCCGGTTAAACCGATAGTAGGTAAGTATCCCGATCTGTTTGCCTTTACCTGAAAATCACTGATAATGATATTTTTTTCTACCTGTTGTAGGACAACGTTATTGGTTTTTACCTGATCAAATAATTCTTCTTTGCTTGGCGTAATGGAGAACAACACAGTTGTATCCACACTGAAATAGGGTGCTTCTTTCTGCCCCAGTACTACATATAAATCACGTTTAGCATTGGCGAGTGATTGTTTGGTATTTAACAGATTAATACTATCGTTGTTCACATCAACTTCTGCATTTAGAACTGCCAACTTAGTATTTTGTCCATAGTCAAATTGATAGTTTACACGTTGTAAACGATCTTTGGAAATGTTTAAACTTTGTTTAAGAAGCGTAACATCTTCAGTCAGTTTAGCTACATTATAATACACCGTAAATAATTGAAAGAGTGTGTTTTCAATGGTTTCTCTTGCTTGTAATTCACTTAAATTATACTGTTCTTTCAGTTGTTTGTAGTTATAATGTCTTCCTAAACCGTCGAATAATGTATAATTTAGATTTACAGCAGCAGTATAGTTTGAACTTTCGGCATTGTTGTTTTTTAGAATGGTATCAATCGACCTGTCGGAATTACTAGGCCTTACAATTTCAGAGTTTTGTACTCTTTTTGTAGCGCCACCATTTCCGGATAATGTAGGTAAAAAACCTGTATTTAGGATATTCTTGTTGTTTTCGGCAATTTTCAAATTGTTATTAGAAACTTTTATGCCATAATTATTTTCCAATGCCAACTGTACTGCTTCTTCTTTGGTAAGGACCTTTTCCTGTGCCTGTATCCCCAATCCGAAAAGGAATACTGCTATATATAGATGTTTAGTGTAGTTCTTCATCTTCATGTTCACTTTTAAGTTCAATAATAGCTCTTTCAACTTCTTCTCTTGTTACTCTGTTTCCGGTTTTTAACCATTTGATTCCCACTTTAATAGAATTAGATACTGATAATAGTAATGGTAGCATTACCAGCGTTAAAACTGTTGCAATGGCTATTCCGTAAGAAATAGAGATAGCCATGGGTTTTAAGAACTGAGCCTGTCTGCTTTTTTCGAGTAAGAGAGGAGCTAAGCCCGCAATAGTAGTAATGGTTGTTAAGAAAATTGCCCTAAAACGCGATTTACCTGCCTGTAGCAAGGCTTCGTCATAGGTCATACCGTCTTTTAAGTAGGTATTGAATTTACCAACTAGTACCAATCCATCGTTTACCATAATCCCGATAAGGGCAATAATACCTAACCATGATAAAATGTTTATTGGAAACCCATGAAAATAGTGCCCAATAACTACGCCTATCAAACTGAAAGGAACCATCAGAATTAATAAAATAGGTTGACTGTAAGATCTGAATGTAAACGCAATGGTAATGTATATCAGTAAAATGATGATTGGCGCAACAAAATTTACAGAATCTGTAGTCTTTTTTGCTTCTCTGTTTTGCCCTTCATATAATGGAGATACTGTTGGGTATTTAGATTTGATCTCAGGCATTATACGGTTTTTAACATCGTCCAACGCCTCAGTAGCACCTTCACCGGGAATTGCCAGATCGGCAGTAACCTGAATTTCTCTTTTGCCGTTTAAGTGATTGATGGCAATTTCGCCTCTTTCAATTTCATAAGTGGCAATTTCAGAAAAAGGAACCCGAGCACCGGAAGGGGTAATGATACGCATATCATCAAGGTCTTTGATGGATGATCTGTCTTTTCTATCATAGCGTACCCAAACTTTTATTTCGTCCTGTCCACGTTGAAAACGCTGTGCCTGAAAGCCAAAGAATCCATAGCGAACCTGATTCATTACAGATTGTAAATTCAGTCCAAGTATATAGGCGTTGTCTTTCAGTTTTATCTTTATTTCTTTAATCCCCGATGGATCATTATCTGAAATATCTTTTAATGTTGCATTGTTTTCTAGTTCCTGCTTTAATTCCATCTTAGCAGCTTTTAACTCTTCTATATTGCTGCCAAGCAAGGAAACAGCAACGGGGCTACCTCCAAAGTTACCTCCTGAGCCAAACGTTAAACTCTCAACACCAGTAACTTTACCAACTTTTTCTCTGATAATGGTTGTAATTTCCGGTGATGAAAAATCTCTAGACTCACCGGGTAATAAGTTAATGGTTAGTCTAGCTGACGATGTTCCCGGGCCAATCCTTTTAATAATATTTTCCATTACCTGAAGGTTGCCGGTTTGTTTTTGAGTGTATTCTTCATTCACCGTCCATGCAACCTCTTCAATGCTTGAAATGATTGAATCTGTGATCTTCTCATTGGTTCCTTGCGGCATTTCCAGTTCTATAGAAATCCTGTCACTGGCAATGGACGGAAAGAAAGAGGTTTTAACAATACCACCACCTATAAATCCAATGCTAATGATCAACAATGCTATGGGAATAGCAAAGCCTAATACTTTGTGTTTTAAGAAAAATGCTAAATAGGGAACGTACACCTTATCTCTAAAATACACAAGTCCACTATCAGCAGCTTCATTTACTTTTGCAAATATTTTTTCAAAACCACTTAATTTTTTTTCATTCCGTGATAAAGCCTTTGAATGTGCCACGTGTGCAGGTAGTATAATCAAAGCCTCTATTAATGAAACACTTAACGTAAGGATTACAACAGTAGATACTTCACTAAAGAAATCACCCATTCTACCATCTAAGAAGAAGAAAGTAGAAAAAGCTATCAAGGTTGTAGCAATAGCTGAAATGATTGGAGGTACTACTTCTAATGTACCATCAATAGCTGCTCTTATAGGAGATTTTCCTTTATCATAATAGTGGTGATAGATATTTTCACCTATTACAATACCATCATCAACCAAAATACCTATAACAATGATCATCCCGAAAAGGGAAAGAACATTTATGGTAACATCAAACATTCCTGCAAAAATGAACATTCCAAAGAAGGATATAGGCAATCCGAAAGCTACCCAAAGTGCTAATCTGGCATTTAAGAACAATGCTAAAAATGCTAATACTAAAAAAGCACCAATCATAGCATTTTCAACCAATAATTGTGTCCGTTGATTTAAGGTTATGGATGAATCGCTAGAAATATCTAGTGTTACATTTTCATGTTCGTCATTAAATTTTTTAATGTATTCTTTTACTTTATCAGCTGAGGAGATAAGGTCTTCATTGTTAGTGTTACTTACGGTAATATCAATAGCAGTTTTGCTGTTGAAGAACATTCTATCAGGAGTTTCCGACCATGTATCTCTAATATCAGCAACATCTTTAAGACGAATAATATTCCCGTTAGATTCTGTCCTAACTATTAGGTTAAAAAGTTCATCACCATAATACGATCTGTTACTGGCACGTATCAAATAATCCTCAACATCGGTTTTAATGTTACCACCTGTAATAAGTATGTTTGAGTTTCTTACTGCGTCCGCTACTTGCGTAAAGGACATGTTGTAAGCCCTAAGATCATTTTCTCTAACAGCAATTTCAATTTCTTCATCAGGGAAACCTGAAATAGAAACTTGAGAGATACCTTCTATGCCTCTCATATCATTTTCTATAGTTCTGGCATATTGTTTAAGTGTTGCTAAAGGAATATTATCACCACTAATGGTAAAACTAATGGTTGGGCGTATATTTTCTACTTTTGCAATTACAGGAGGTTCCATGCCGGAGGGAAAGGAGGGAACCCTGTCGACTGAATTTTTTACATCAGCTAATACTACATCAACATTTTTACCTTTTTCAACTTCTACGGTTATAGTGGCCGAGTTTTCTCTGGAAACTGAAGTAACACGTTCAACACCAACAGTACCTTTTAAATTATCTTCAATCTTTAGAACAACACCTTCTTCCATTTCTTGTGGCGATGCCCCAGGATATACCAAATTAATGGTAATGATGCGAGAATCAACCAAAGGAAAGAAGGAGGATTTCATGGAGAGCGCCCCAATAATACCAAACCCAATAAAAGCGATTATCATTACATTAACCGCCACATGGTATTTTATAAAATAGCTAATTAAACTCTTCATGCCGTACTATTTGTTTGAGATGATCTTTACGGGCATTCCGTCATACGATCCGGGAACGATTTGTGATAAGATCAAGGTATGGTCTGGCAAGCCTTTAATTACAACACTTTCAGCGTTGGAATATACAGGTTTTATCTCTACAAGGTCTAAAACAGAGTCTTTTACAACAAATACACCTTTATTATCAACCAATTGTTTTCTAGAAATTTCATAAGCGTTGCTTTCAGATTTAGCTACAAGATCAGCTTCTAAATACATGCCTTCTTTCAAGTCAGGATGCGAAACTTGTATATAAGCTTTGGTAGTTTGCGAAGTTTGATCAACCTTTCCGTTTACACGGATAACTTTTCCTTTGTAGGAGTGCAATCGTTCAAGATCGTAAAGCGTAACAGTGTTTCCAATCTTTAGCAAATCACTATACGCAGCATTGATGGCCACTTCCATTTCATATACTGAAGGATTGATAAATTCACCTAATTTTTGACCTACTCTTACAAGAGTACCCGGAGTTACCAAGGCTTCGGTGAGCACACCATTATAAGGAGCTTTAATAGCATGCTTACCAAGTTTAACTTCCAGATTTTTAATGTTATAATAGGCAGTAGTTATACCTCTTCCGGTAATAAAATACTTTTCTTTATCAGATGAAAATTCAGGGAGCTTTGGTGTAGCTTTATTGATATCAAAACTTTGCAGATAGTTTTCCCACTTTTGGTAATTTTCTGGATAATCTAATCTGATATCCGGAATTACTGAAGCAATCAAATTATAAAAATTACTTTTTTGCGATTGTAAACTTGCATAGAATTCATCACTATTAATATGCAAAAGTGTTTCTCCTTTATAGTAATTAGTACCCGCTTTAAATTCTTTTCTGGAAGCTTGTAAAACCCCTTGAACTTCAGAGTAAAGCTCTATTTTGTTTTTTGCAACTAAATTGCCGCTAGTAGTAATAATAATTGGTATTTCTTTATTGATAACGGTATCAACGGATACTGTTTTCACAATTTTAGGTATTGTAGGTACTTTTGGCTTATTGCTTTTTATTAAAAAGGATGCAAGGGCAATGGCTCCAACAACTAATAGTAAACCTAAAATAATAATGATGAATTTTCTCATAGACTTGGTTAAAATGAATGTACTTCAGTAGTTAAGTTCGATTGTATTTTTTGTAAAATTTTTATAGTATTTTTTATATCCTTTTCAGAGATATTTTGTTGCATGGTAGTAACAACTTCCCTAATAAGCGGTAAACTTTTATGGTTTATGCTTTCTCCCAGTTTTGTTATAGATACATTATTGATGCGCTTATCATCCTTATCAGGTTTTCTTACAATGTATTTTTTATTCTCCATTGTAGAAAGTAACCTTGCCAATGATGATTTATCCCTAAAGGTAGAACAGGCTAATTCATTTTGATTCTGACTACCTTTTTCTGATAAAACCTTTAAAATAATAGCTTGTTCTTTAGTGAGGTCTATATTGTTTTCTTTGAAAGATTCCTGTACATAATAATCAACCATTTTAACAGTTTTACCAAGCCAAGGGCCTATAGAACTTTCAAGGTCAATTATATTAGGGTTAGTAACCATTTGTGCAAAACTATGTAAAAGAATTGTTAAAGTTGCAGGTGCAACTATTTAAAATTTTGTTAAAAAAATACTTGTAGTATCTTTGAATGCTAAAGTTTAAAAATGAAACTAGATATACTTGCCATAGGTGTACATCCTGATGATGTTGAATTGGGTTGTGCTGCAACCATTGCCAAAGAGATTTCACTAGGTAAAAAG
>JAGQYU010000056.1:2394-8910 GCA_020435885.1 Flavobacteriaceae bacterium | reverse complement strand
TTCAAACATTTTTACAATGAGTATAGCAACATTAGCCTTGCAGGGCGGTCACAACACTAAAAACGCAATGGCATCTGCCATGATAGCAAAACTGTTGAACGTACGGAATGAAACCTTACGTGAGAGTTTAGAAGACTTTGAAAGTGTTGAACACAGATTAGAGCCCGTATTAAAAATTAACGGAGTACAGTATATCAATGATTCCAAAGCAACCAACGTCAACGCTACTTACTATGCATTGGAAAGTATGACTACGCCAACTATATGGATTGTTGGTGGAGTTGATAAAGGAAATGATTATACAGAGCTGTTGCCATTAGTAAGAGAAAAAGTAAAGGCCATTATCTGCTTAGGTTTAGATAATGCTAAAATATATGAAACTTTTGGCAATGTGGTGGATTTAATGATCGAAACCGCAGGCGCTGAAGAGGCTGTAAAAGTTGCCTATAAGATTTCTGAAAAAGGAGATACAGTATTGTTATCTCCGGCATGTGCAAGTTTTGATCTTTTTGAAAATTACGAAGACAGAGGAAGACAATTTAAAGAAGCGGTTAGAGAACTATAAATGTTAGGTTTTTTACAAAACATAAAAGGCGATAGAACTATTTGGGCAATAGTTGCCGTATTGGCAATATTTTCCTTTCTCCCTGTGTATAGTGCAAGTACCAACCTGGTGGGTGTTGTAGGTAAAGGAACCACCTTGGGGTACTTGCTCAAACACGCCATGTTGTTGCTTTTGGGTTTTGTAATCATGTATGCTACGCATAAGATTCCATACAGGTATTTCAGTGGTTTGTCGGTTTTGCTGATACCTGTAATGATTTTATTATTGATTTATACGCTATTACAAGGAAAGATCATTGGTGGCGCCAATGCCAGCCGATGGATAAATATACCCTTTGTAGGAGTTGGCTTCCAAACATCAACGTTGGCAAGTGTAGTGATAATGATCTACACAGCAAGATACATGGCCAAGAACAAGAATAAAAAAATTGAACTTAAAGATAGTATTTGGTATTTGTGGATACCCATTGGACTAATGCTGTTATTAATATTGCCTGCTAACTTTTCTACAACAGCCATCATTTTTACTATGGTGATGGTAATTGCATTTATCGGAGGTTATCCGTTTAAATATATTTTAATGATAGTATTAACGGGCGCCCTAGTATTTTTACTGTTTATCCTAACAGCAAAAGCTTTTCCTGATACATTTAAGAATACACGTATCAATACATGGGTTAACAGGATAGAAAATTTTTCAAGCCCAAGTGAAGATGATAACTATCAAGCAGAAATGGCAAAATTGGCAATAGCTTCAGGAGAAATTAATGGGAAAGGTCCGGGCAAAAGTGTTCAGAAAAATTTATTACCACAATCATCATCAGATTTTATTTATGCCATTATTGTTGAAGAATTTGGTTTGGTAGGAGCCTTTGTATTAATACTTTCTTATATAGGATTATTGTTCAGAATAATTATTGTAGCCAATAAAACAGAATCCATTTTCGGTACTTTACTGGTTCTTGGTGTTGGTATCCCTATTATTTTTCAAGCGCTTATCAATATGGCTGTAGCGGTAGGTTTGTTTCCGGTTACTGGACAGCCACTACCCTTAATTAGTGCGGGTGGGACTTCTATTTGGATGACCTGTTTTGCCATAGGTATTGTATTGAGTGTTAGTGCGACCAGAGAAGAAGATATGAAGAAGATTAAAAATAGTGATGAGAACCCTTTAGATATTTTGCATGAAGCGATCGGTTAACATATTGATAAGTGGAGGAGGAACCGGAGGGCATATCTATCCGGCTATTGCTATTGCTAATGAGTTGAAAAAAAGAAACCCAGAGGCTAACTTTTTATTTGTGGGTGCAAAAGACAGAATGGAAATGGAAAAAGTGCCGCAGGCAGGTTATAAAATTAAAGGTTTGTGGGTATCCGGTTTACAGCGAAAATTAACATTAAAGAATTTGTTATTTCCATGCAAGGTGATAAGTAGTTTATGGAAAGCCAATGCTATCATAAAAGATTTTAAACCGGATGTTGTAATTGGTACAGGGGGGTTTGCTTCCGGCCCAACGTTGCAAATGGCCAATAGAAAAGGTATTCCAACATTAGTTCAGGAGCAGAATTCTTTTCCCGGGATAACCAATAAGATGTTGTCAAAAAAAGCTAAGAAAATATGTGTGGCCTATGATGGTTTAGAACGTTTTTTCCCTGCTGAAAAGATCATTAAAACTGGAAATCCCGTAAGGCAAGATTTGTTGGAAGTTTTGCAAAAGAGAGATGAAGCCTTAAAAGTTTTTGAATTGAGTAACCAAAAGAAAGTATTACTGATTTTAGGAGGAAGTCTAGGAGCAAGGTCTGTTAACAAACTACTTTCTAAAAATGTGGAATGGATAGTGTCAAAAAATATTCAGTTACTATGGCAAACAGGTAAATTTTACTATGATGAGTATAAGCATTTTGACAAGTTAGAAGGAGTTAAAGTAATGCAGTTTATCAATACAATGGATTTAGCGTACGCTGCAGCGGATTATATTATAAGCCGAGCCGGTGCTAGTTCAGTTTCAGAATTATGTATTGTGGGTAAGCCTGTCATTTTTATTCCCTCACCAAATGTTTCAGAAGATCATCAAACCAAAAATGCAAGAGCTATTGTAGATAAAGATGCAGCTATTCTTATCAAAGAAAGTGAGTTAGAAACTTTTAGAGTAGTGTTTGAAAGTTTAATTAGTGATGAAAATAAACAGTTAGAACTATCTAAAAATATAAAAAAACTAGCGTTGCCAAAGGCAACGGAACATATAGCTGATGAAGTGGAAAAATTGATTGTTAAATGAATTTAGAAACCGTACATACTATTTATTTTATTGGAATTGGAGGCATTGGTATGAGTGCTATTGCCAGATATTTCCATGCCAACGGTAAGTTTGTGTGCGGTTATGACAAAACACCCTCGCCTGTAACCAAATCGTTAGAAGAGCTAGGTATTTCTGTTCATTTTGAGGATGCTATCGAAAGTATTCCCAAGCAGGCATTTGATAAAGAAAAAACGTTAGTAGTTTATACTCCGGCTGTACCCAAAGACCATAAAGAACTGAATTATTTCATCTCTGAAGGATATACAGTAAAAAAACGCTCTGAAGTGCTGGGTGATATTACCAAAAATACCTACTGTTTTGCAGTTGCTGGTACGCACGGTAAGACAACAACTTCAACAATTCTAGGGCATATTTTACATGAAACTAACTTGAATGCTACGTCTTTTTTGGGTGGTATTTCAGAGAATTACAATTCTAATTTGATCCTTGGCGGCGATGAAATTTCAGTAGTTGAAGCTGATGAGTTTGACCGTTCTTTTTTAAGGCTTTCTCCTGATGTAGCCTGTATCACTTCTATGGATGCCGATCATTTGGATATATATGGTGCTAAAGAATCTTTGGCAGAGTCCTTTGTAGAATTTTCTAAAAAAGTGTATGATAAATTATTTGTTAGAAAAGGGCTGCCTATAGAAGGAATTACTTATGGAATTGAAGAGGAGGCAGACTATGTGGCAAAAAATATAAAAATCATAAACGGAAGCTATGTTTTTGATGTGCAAACGCCTTCGGGTTTTATCAAAAATGTAGAAATAAACCTTCCGGGAAAACATAATGTGCTAAATACTGTGGTAGCTTTGGCAATGGCAAATAGCTATGGAGTTCCGCTCCAAACCATTGCCAAAGCTTTAAAAAACTTTAAAGGAGTTCAGCGCAGATTTTCGTACAAGATTAAAACCGAAGAATGTGTATTGATTGATGATTATGCACATCACCCAACGGAAATTGATGCTGTTGCTGATGCTGTAAGAGAGTTGTATCCGTCTCAGCAGATTTTAGCTGTTTTTCAACCGCATTTATTTAGCAGAACTAAAGATTTTGCTGATGATTTTGCTAAAAGTTTAGCAAAGTTTGATGAATTGATATTGTTAGATATTTATCCTGCAAGGGAAAAACCAATGGAAGGCATAACTTCTGAGTGGCTGTTGGGTAAAGTTAAACTGGATGCTAAAAAACTAAGTTCTAAAGAAGAATTAATAACCAATATACAAAACTCTAAAGCTCAAGTTATTGTAATGATTGGTGCCGGAGATATTGGCGAACTGGTTGAAAATGTGAAGGATAATTTATTAGCCAAAATAGCATGAAAAAACTGATTCCATTCATAAAAGGGCTATTGCTTTTAGCATTTATTGTGTTCTTGTACGGATTTTCTTTTACAAGAAATAAAGCTAAAAATATTAGTAGTGTGGAAGTTAGTTTTACAAATGGTGATAATCTTTTTATAACACATGAAACGGTTAATAAATTGTTAATACAAAATCATGGTGAGGTTAAAAGTCAGCCGAAAGAAACTATATTTTTGAACAAGTTAGAGAACACCCTGTCTTCTAACGAAATGGTTGAAAATGCTGAGGTTTTTCTCTCAGTCGATGGTCAATTAGGGGTAAAAGTAACTCAAAAAACGCCTATAGCGAGAGTTCATCAAACAGATCAAACCTATTATATTGATTATAATGGAGGCAACATGCCTTTATCATCAAATTACTCAGCCAGAGTACCAATAGTTGTGGGGGTTACTAACAGCAAGGCGTCTGAAGAACTTTATGCGTTGGCAAAGTTTATTTATGAAGATGATTTTTTAAAAAAGCAGGTTGTAGGTATAGAACAAACACCAAAAAAAGAATTTGTGTTAAAGACACGAATAGGAGATCAGGAAATAGAATTGGGAAGTTTGGTTAATCTCGAAAAAAAGATAAATAAGTTAAAAGCATTTTATCAAAAGACCATTAACGATAAAACGTTTGAACAGTACAAAAAAATAAATCTGATGTATAACAACCAGGTTGTTTGCACAAAAAAATAAATTATGGAACACGAAAACATAGCAGTAGGTTTAGACATAGGAACAACTAAAATTGTTGCCATGATTGGGAAGACCAACGAGTATGGAAAGATAGAAGTACTTGGTACCGGAAGGGCTAAGAGCTTGGGTGTTCACAGGGGTGTGGTAAATAACATCACACAAACCATTCAATCCATTCAGCAAGCCGTAGAAGAAGCTGAAAGCGTTTCCAATATTAAAATAAAGGATGTTGTTGTAGGCATTGCCGGGCAACATATTAGAAGTTTACATCATAGTGATTATATAACCAGGCCAAACTCTGAAAAGGTTATTGATGAAACAGATATCGAAAAACTGATCGGTCAGGTGCACAAATTGGTGATGTTGCCGGGGGAGGAGATCATTCATGTATTACCACAAGATTATAAAGTTGATGGTCAAGCCGAAATAAAAGCACCTATTGGAATGTATGGAGGTAGGCTAGAGGCCAATTTTCATGTAGTTGTGGGGCAGGTTTCTTCTATCAGAAATGTAGGAAGGTGTATAAAAAGTGCCGGATTAGAATTGGCAAATATAACATTAGAACCGTTAGCTTCCGCTGAAGCGGTATTAAGCCAAGAAGAAAAAGAAGCTGGTGTTGCATTGATAGATATTGGTGGAGGTACTACTGATCTGGCAATTTTCAAAGATGGTATTATCCGCCATACGGCAGTTATTCCATTTGGAGGAAATGTTATTACCGAAGATATTAAAGAAGGATGCTCAATCATAGAGAAACAGGCAGAATTATTAAAGACAAAATTTGGTTCTGCATGGCCAGGAGAAAATAAAGATAATGAGATTGTTTCCATACCCGGATTGCGAGGTAGAGAACCTAAAGAAATTACATTAAAGAATCTTTCTAAGATCATCCATGCACGTGTAGTAGAGATTATCGAACAGGTATATCTTGAGATTAAAAATTACGGACACGAAGAGACTAAGAAAAAACTGATTGCAGGTATTGTGTTGACAGGTGGTGGGGCCGAATTGAAACATATTAAACAATTAGTTGAATATATAACTGGAATGGATACCCGAATCGGATACCCGAATGAACACCTATCTGGTAATAGCGATTTTGATCTTTCAAGCCCCTCATTTGCAACAGCCGTAGGATTATTGATGAAAGGACTTGAACGTAAAAAAACTAAGAAAGTGGTTGCAGAAAATGTAGAAGAGAAATTGGTTGATAGTAAAAAAATGGCAACAGCTAATGTAAAAACTGAAAAGAAATCCATATTTGAAAAATGGGCTGATAAGTTCAGAGAATTCTTAGATAACGCAGAATAATAAACCAATTATAACCCCCAAAAAAATAGAAAAAGATATGAGTACTGAGTTTGAAAATCTTGCTTTTGATTTGCCTAAGAATCAATCCAATGTAATTAAGGTGATTGGTGTTGGAGGAGGTGGAAGCAATGCTGTAAACCACATGTTCAAAAAAGGTATCAACGGAGTTGATTTTGTAGTGTGTAATACAGATGCGCAGGCATTGGAAAATAGCCCTGTTCCTACAAAAATACAGCTTGGTGCCTCGTTGACTGAGGGGCTGGGTGCTGGTGCTAATCCTGAAGTTGGTGAAAAGGC
>JAGQYU010000056.1:748-2340 GCA_020435885.1 Flavobacteriaceae bacterium | reverse complement strand
ATGATTTTCATTACTGTGGGAATGGGTGGTGGTACCGGAACGGGTGCTGCTCCTATCATTGCTAAAGTTGCAAGAGAATTAGATTTGTTAACAGTAGGTATTGTTACAATTCCTTTTTCTTTCGAAGGAAAAATGCGAAACGATCAGGCGCAGAAAGGTATCGAAAAGTTGAGGGAACATATCGATTCTTTGGTGGTTATCAATAATAATAAGTTAAGGGAGGTTTATGGTAATTTAGGGTTTAAAGCAGGTTTTTCTAAAGCGGATGAAGTATTGTCCACAGCGGCTACAGGTATAGCAGAGGTTATTACACATCACTACACACAAAATATTGACTTAAAAGATGCTAAAACAGTACTTTCTAATAGTGGTACAGCCATTATGGGCTCTGCTATAGCAAATGGTACAAACAGAGCTCAGGAAGCTATTACAAAAGCATTGGACTCTCCATTGTTGAATGATAATAAAATTACTGGAGCTAAAAATGTATTGTTACTGATAGTTTCTGGAACTACAGAAATTACAATTGATGAGATTGGCGAGATTAACGATTACATCCAAAGTGAAGCTAAGAACAATGTAGATATTATTATGGGTGTTGGTGAAGACGAAGCGTTGGGAGAATCTATAGCAGTAACTGTTATTGCAACGGGTTTTAACAAAGAGCAACAGTTAGAAATTGCAAGTACAGAGACCAAAAAGATTGTTCATGATCTTGAAGATACAAAAGAGCAAAAGATAAATAGTAAACCAGTTGATAAGTCAGTTGTTGAAACTCAATCTGTTGTAAAACACACACTTGATATAGAAGATTTTATTGAAGAGCATGAACATGCCGATGTTCAGGAGCATATCAATAAAATTGAAGTCGAGTACGAAGAGATAGAACCAGAGCAAATGGATGATTTTGTCATCAAACCGATGGTTAAAAAGCAAGAAGTTGAGGAGGAAGCTACGGAAGAAAATCAGTTTGCACTAACTTTTGATCTTCCTATATCAAAGAAAATCACTGTTAAAGAAGAGGTTAGTAAACCAAAATTTACACACAGTATTGGTGATATTGAAGTAATTGATCCAATTTTTGTTAGAGCCGATAAAACAGAAGATAGTAAAATTAAATATGGTTTGGAAGATGCTGAGGAAACAAAAATTGAAAAGAAAGTAGAATCTAAAAAGGTTGAAGAAACCGAAGATGAAGAACTCAGGTTTAATATAAGAGTGGATAATAAAACTTCAAAGGGTAATGATAAAGGTGATAATGATGATGACTCTCCGTTGAATCTTACTATTTCTGAGTTACAAAACCGTGCTGACGATAGGAGAAAAAAGATGAAGGATTTCAATTACAGGTTTGTTAACAGAGTTAATAAAAATATTGATGAAATTGAAAATCAGCCAGCTTATAAAAGAATGGGCGTTGAGTTAAAGGAAGTTGAACCTTCATCGGAAGTGAGTCAAAATAAATCCAGAATTTCCTTAAGTTCTGATGATAACAATGATATTCAATTAAGATCTAATAATTCGTTCTTACACGATAATGTAGATTAATTAATACTTAGTTTTTGTTTGTTAACCCGAGGCTGTTCCCACTT
>JAGQYU010000056.1:0-686 GCA_020435885.1 Flavobacteriaceae bacterium | reverse complement strand
AGAGCATCTCTGTGTTGAATAATTGGTCCAAACAGTTTTTCAGTTTTGGTCAATTGGGCTTCTGTCAGTTTTTCAGAATTGTAAATTATACTTACCAGAGATTTAAAATTGTAAGATTCTAATTTGTCGCTTTCAGCAATTGAACTCAACAATTCTGAACTTACATATAGGCAATTTACATTGTGTTTTTCAACTAACTTAAGAAGATAATTAGGTGTATATTCTTCTGGAATAATAATTGTGTTTCCGGAAAGCATATTGCAAAAGATTAGAGTATTTTCTTCGCAAGTAATTGGTATCCCACATAAAAAAGTAGTTATATTTTTATTTTGAAGACCATTCTTTTTGTTTTGGTTTGCAATTTGAATATTTTTTATATAAGTGTCATTACAATAAGGAATTGGTTGCTTTTGTAGAGCCAATTTTATAGATGCTGTATCATTTTTATTTATGGTTGAAGAATTTCTTTCATCAGGATATTCATTCAAAAACCATTCATAACTCGTTCCTATTTCAAGTAATTTTAGCTTAGGTATTTCTAATTTTAAGAGTACCGCAATGTGTTGTGAAACACTCGAATCGTATATAAAAAGTTTAGGCTGTACTTTATTTACAAATTCTAAAAGCTCTTTTTTATCAATATCAGTACTTAAAGCAGACAGAACCGTGCCGCTTTCAAAACATGC
>JAGQYU010000055.1:5271-14017 GCA_020435885.1 Flavobacteriaceae bacterium | reverse complement strand
CTATTGCGATTTTGTTTCCCAAAGGACTGACAACCAGTCTTGTAATACCTTTTAAATTATGAGCTTCTAATGATGCTATCTCAACCCAGTCTTTGTCTTTTCCCGGTTTTAATTTATATAATTTAGAACCACTACCCATAATCATAGTACCATCTGGAGTCCATGTTAGGTCTTGAGAGCCTTCAACAGCATCAGCTAAATATTCTTTTTCACTGGTATAAGGGTCAATAGCATAGATTTCTGGGTCTTCATGTTCGTGACTTATAAAACTGATCTTTTCAGTATTTGGTATTTTTAGAATAGATCTTCCAATATTTTTATCAATAGGATATTTTATTTTAAACTTTAAATTAGAAACTTCTAGCGTTGGAGGCTCATTCAATACAAAGGAAACGATTATTTTACTAGTGAACCAAACATGGTATCCTACTTTCAAATTTTCAATAAGAATACTAGGTTTTTTTCTGTTGAACGGATACTTCCAAAGTAGTTGAGTGCCATCTTCTTCTAAGCAAATTGCTGAAAAATATTTCTTATTTGGCGTTTGTATTGGTGAATATTCACTTCCGGGAGTTTCTGTTAACCACGCTTTGGTTTTATTTTCCAAATTGTATAGAACTATATCTGTTTGTCCATTTCTTGTGGATGAGAATAATATTCCAGAACCATCTAGAAGAAAAGAAGGCTGATTATCATAACCTACATTTTCTGATATATTTATAGGGTTTTCAATGTTGAAAATGCTATCGTTTTGAATCAGATCGAAAAGATAGATTTCAGTTGCTTCTTGAGCATATGTAATTGAACTTATCGATACAATAAGAAATTTTAACCACCGATTCATAAAATATTAATATTTAGCAGGTTGCCCTTTTTGGGGTAATGTTTTTTTAATAAATTCTCTAAGATGATCATTAGCGCTCTCTAAATCTTCTTTTCGCAGGTACATCATATGTCCACTTCTGTAACCATTGAAACTGAGCCGATCTTTCAACTTTCCACTTGGATCAATTTGCCACATGGTGTATTTGGCATTAAAATATGTGGTAGCCCCATCATAATAACCAGATTGGAACATAACATGTAAATAAGGATTTTGGGCCATGGCTTGGCGCAGATTATCCCTTGTATTATCATTAGAATTATCCCATGGGTGGACAGAACCAAACATATTATATTTTACATCTGTTTTATAGTTTAAATGTTCTCTTATATAATAGTTAATGGCTGGGGTAAAAGCATGTAGCCATGATGTTAACTCTGCATTGTAATCAGGTCTTTCGCCGGCATCTTTTTTATCTATGCCCAAATATCTGGAGTCCAAACGGCCAATGGTAAATCCTTTGTCTCGTTTTAATTCTTTCCAAAAGAACTGGGTAGGGATATCTAAATTATTTTCGATAATAACCTTTTCGGATAAACCGGAATAGTAAGACATTTTAGTAGCCACTTCTTTCTTTTTAGCATTATCTAAAAAACCTCCTTTGGCAAGTGCGGGAATAACTTCATCAATAGTATATTTTTCAACCTCTGGTAAAATTTCTAAGAGGTCTTTTTGCTGAAGATCATTATGTAAAGCTTTTTGGTACCATGCGGCGGCAGTAAAGTAAGGCAAATTTAAAGCTGATGATATAGGGCCTCCAACTCGCAACACTTTATAATCGGCAGGTGATACCAAAATAACCCCGTTTAAGTACATCCACTGGGCATTTTGTAGTTCTAAAGCCAGACCCGAGACCCGAGTGCCTCCATAACTTTCCCCAATTAAATATTTTGGTGATCTCCATCTGTTGTTTCGGGTTACAAAAGTATTGATCCATTCTGCCAAATATTTGATGTCTTGATTTATACCAAAGAATTGTTTTTTATCGACTTTCTTTTCTTTGTCAGTATTGATAATTCTGGAGTAAGCAGTATTTACAGGGTTTACATATACAATATCCGCCACATCAATAATAGAATATGGATTTTCTTTTATTCCATACGGTTGAACCGGATAACCCTCATCATCAATATTCAATAACCTGGGGCCTGTGTAGGCAATATGCATCCATGCAGAAGCTGAACCTGGACCTCCGTTAAATGATATAAGCAAGGGTCTTTCACTGTCATTCTTTATGTCTGATCTTTTGTAATAAGTATAAAACAAAGTAGCGATAACTTTTCCATCTTCATCCCAAATGGGCTGCGTGCCAGTAGTAGCACTATAAGGAATTAATTTGCTTTTTATAGTTACATTATGGTTGGTTGTAACTGAAGATTCAGGTTCAATTGCCCTATCTTGGGCTGTTATTACATTTAAGGTTATAAACAATAGAGTAAAAAGAGTAATAATTCTTTTCATAGGTTTAGTTTAGATGAGGATGTTAATCAAATTGGGTTAAAACAAAAATAGCAAATAATTCTTGAGCTTTATGTTAAAATTATATTAGATGCTTTATAAAATGATATTAACAATTTATTGATTTTTAACTGGCTATTTATAAATTGTGGAAAAATCAATTAATTTAAATTATTTATTCTATGAAAGTAACAAAATTTATTGCACTATTTGTAATAGCTGTACTTGCATTTTCATGTCAAGATGAAACAGTCTATGATGTTGAAACCACTAACGATTTTTCAGTAATGAAAAAAAGTGCTTCATCTGCTAAATCTTTTATGGTAATTTCAAAAAATGATCAATTACCTGCTAATTTAGAAAATCAATTAAGTAACATTAACGGTACTTTAAATGGGCAGATTTCACAAATTGGAATAGCAAATGTTGAGTCTGATGATCCAAATTTTGCTCAAGCAGCGCTTGGAATTAAAGGTGTTGATGCTGTTGTGCCAAATCTGACTTTAGACTGGGTTAAACCTGAAGAAGATATACAAGCTGTAAGTGCTGAATACGCTAATCCTCCTGTAAGTGGAGATGATGATTTCTTTTTTGATCTGCAATGGGGACATGATGCAATTGATGCTCCTGAAGCATGGAATGCAGGCTATAGAGGTTCTGGAGTTAGAGTAGCTGTTCTTGATACAGGATTTGATTTAGACCACCCTGATTTAGCACCAAACATATCTCCATTGAGCATGGATTTTACTGGGCAAGGTTTACAATTTACGTTATCTTCCATTTCGAACCATGGTTCTCATACAGCAGGTACAATTGGAGCTGCAGATAATGGTTATGGTACAATTGGTGTAGCTCCTGAAGTTGAACTGGTTTTAATTAAAGTGCTTCGAGATCAAGGTTCTGGCTCATTATATGATATCCTTAACGGTATTATCTATGCTGCTGATGTAGACGTAGACGTCATGAATATGAGTATTGGGGCAACTGTTGAAAAAAGTGGAAATAAAGAAGAAGGCTACACTGCAGCAGATGCTGCTTGGTATAAAAATATTTATAGTAAGGCAATAACATACGCTTATCAAAATGGAACAACTGTAATTACATCAGCAGGCAATGAAGCTACTGATTATGATCATACTGCTGATTTAATTCACTTACCTTCTGATGCGCCGCATGCAATATCAATTTCTGCAACTGCTCCTGTTGGTTGGGGAGCTGACCCTTCAACTGATTTAGATGTTTTTGCATCAACGTATTCAAATTATGGACAGTCTACGATAGATTTTGCTGCTCCAGGTGGTAATTATCAATATGCATTTATGCCAGGCGGACTTGATGCTTGTACTGTTGGGCCTCTTACAAGATCTTGTTATGTTTTCGACTATGTTTTTAGTACTGGTAATAATGGATGGTATTGGAGTGTTGGTACTAGTATGGCTGCTCCTCATGCAACAGGTGTTGCGGCTTTGATAATTGGAAAAAACGGGGGAGATATGAAACCCGCTCAGGTTGAAGCCGCATTGAAAAGAACTGCAGATGATTTAGGGAAACCTGGGAATGATGATTATTATGGTGCAGGACGTGTAAATGCCTACCGTGCTGTAACAGAATAATTTTTGAAAATTTCTATAAAATAAAAAAAATGAAAAGCTGCTCTGTTAAGAGCGGCTTTTTTTCATTCACTAAACTTTGCTTATTTTAAAAGCAATACTGATTTTCGGAAGCTACTTTATCAGCAATTTCTGTACGCAATGCCACTATATTTGGCATATTGGTATATTTTGTAAAACGTTTTAAGCCCATAAGCATCATACGTTGCTCATCTCCTTCAGAGAAAGAAACGATACCTTCTTTAGCTTTGGACGTTATTTTTTCAATAGCGTTGAACAAGTTTAATTTACTCATGGTTATTTGATGTTTTTGACTTGCTTCACCGAAACGTTTTGCATTTTTTTCAGTTCTTAAAATAGCAGATTCAGCCATATATATTTCAATAAGAATATCGGCAGCAGCCATAACTAGTTGCTGATGTTCTTCCAATTGAGGACCAAACTTCTGTACTGCAGCGCCTGCAACCATTAAAAATACTTTTTTAAGTTTTGCGATGATCTCTTTTTCTTCTACAAATAATTGTGAATAATCCGGAGTATCAAATGAAGGGATGGCCATCAATTCATTGGCTACGTTCATGGCAGGGCCCAACAAATCTACATGTCCTTTCATCGCTTTTTTAACCAACATGCCAACTGACAGCATACGGTTTATTTCATTGGTTCCTTCATAAATCCTTGAAATACGGGCATCTCTCCATGCAGACTCCATTGGTGTATCAGCAGAGAAGCCCATTCCGCCTAATATTTGAATTCCTTCATCAGTACACTTTTGAATGTCTTCCGAAACTTTTACTTTCAAGATTGAACATTCAATGGCATATTCTTCAACACCTTTTAGCTCTGCTTCTTGATGTGAATTTCCTTCTGCTTGACGGATATCAATCCTATCCTGAACATTTTTAGCCGCTCTGTAACAAGCTGATTCACCAACATAGCATGCCGTAGCCATTTCTGCAATTTTAGCTTTTATAGCACCAAAATTCATGATTGGTGTTTTAAATTGAATGCGCTCGTTGGCATATTTTACTGCTTCTGTAATGGTTCTGCGTTGTGCATCCAAGCAGGCAGCTGCTAATTTTATACGGCCAATATTTAATGCATTCATAGCAATTTTAAAACCATTACCTCTTTCTGAAAGCATATTTTCAATAGGTACTTTGGTCTCATTAAAGAAAACCTGACGTGTAGAAGATGAGTGAATACCTAACTTATGTTCCTCTTCACCAAGGGTAATGCCATTTGGGTTATCTTTATCATATTCAACTATAAATCCGGTTATATATTTATCATCTTCAATTCTAGCAAAAACTATAAAAAGATTGGCAAAACCTGCATTGGATATCCACATTTTTTGACCAGAGATCAAATAATGTTTACCATCTTCACTTAGAACAGCTTTGGTTTTACCTGAATTAGCATCTGAACCTGCTCCTGGTTCTGTTAAGCAGTATGACCCGAACCATTCGCCAGTAGCTAATTTAGGAATGTATTTTTTCTTTTGCTCCTCAGTTCCGTAGAGTACGATTGGCATAGTGCCAATACCGGTATGGGCACCGAAAGCTGTGCTGAAAGACCCACTGGTTCCTGAAATATAATCACAAACTAACATGGTTGAAACAAAGCCCATTCCGAGTCCATTATATGCTTCAGGAACAGCAATACCCAATAGACCTAGTTCACCTGCTTTTCGCATCATTTCTTCCGTAAAGGCATAGTCCTTTTTTTCAAAGCGGGCTTTATTTGGCCATAACTCTCTATCTACAAACTCAATTACAGAGTCTCTCATCATTTTTTGCTCCTCAGAAAAATCTTCAGGAGTAAACACATCTTCACAATTGGTTTCTTTTACAAGGAATTGCCCTCCTCGTAAAATGTCTTTTTTAATTTCTTCGGTGTTCATTTTTAAATGTTAGTTTTTGTTTAGTTAAGTAATTCATAAACTCCGGCGGCACCTTGCCCGGTTCCTACACACATGGTTACCATACCATATTTACTTTTTCTCCTTCGCATTTCATTGAAGAGTTGAACCGAAAGTTTAGCACCTGTACAACCGAGAGGATGTCCTAATGAAATTGCCCCGCCATTTACATTAATAATGTCTTTGTTTAGGCCTAATTCTTTAATAACTGCTAGTGATTGTGAAGCAAAAGCTTCATTCAGTTCAATAAGATCGATATCGTTAAGTTTTAAACCAGCTTGTTCAATAGCCTTTGGAATGGCTTTTACTGGGCCTATACCCATAATTCTAGGCTCTACGCCAACAGCAGCATACGATACCATTCTGGCAACAGGTTCTAAATTCAATTCTTTCACCATTTCTTCATTCATGATAAGCACAAAGGCAGCGCCATCACTCATTTGAGAAGAGTTTCCGGCAGTAACGCTTCCGCCTTGAGCAAAAACAGGGCGTAGTTTTGCTAATGCTTCCACTGAAGTATCTGCACGTGGGCCTTCATCTTTTTCAACGGTGTAATTTTTAGTTTGCTTTTTATCATTTGCAACAAAAATCTCTTCAACTGTTACAGGAACAATATCATCTTTAAAGAGGTCATTTGCCTGCGCTTTCAATGCTTTTTGATGTGAATTATAAGCAAACACATCCTGATCTTCTCTAGAAATGTTGAATTGCCGTGCAACGGCCTCGGCAGTTAGTCCCATGCCCCAATAATAATCTTCGTGACCAGCTTTGGCAACTTCGTAATTTGGTACGGGTCTGTAACCACCCATAGGGATGTAGCTCATACTTTCTACACCACCGGCAATGATACAATTTGCCATTCCGGATTGAATTTTGGCAACACCAATACTGATGGTTTCCAATCCTGAAGCACAATAACGGTTAACGGTCATCCCCGGAACATCCTCTATTTTTAATCCCATTAAGGAGATCAATCTGCCAACATTTAATCCTTGTTCAGCTTCCGGCATAGCGTTACCAACGATAACATCATCGATACGTTTTTTATCAAGTTGAGGTACTTCTTTTAATAGGTATTCTATGGTCTCGGCAGCCAATTCATCAGGTCTTTTAAACCGAAAGAGCCCTTTTGGGGCTTTGCCCACGGCAGTTCTGTATCCTTTTACTATATATGCAGTTTTCATGATTTTAATTTCTTAATGGTTTACCTGTTTTTAACATATGTTGGATGCGTTCTAGCGTTTTACGCTCTGTGGTGAGCGACATAAAGGCTTCTCGTTCAAGGTCTAACAGATATTGCTCAGATACATATGCAGGTTCTGACAAATCTCCACCAGCCATTACATACCCCAATTTATTAGCTATTTTTTTATCGTGTTCAGAGGCGAAGTGTCCTTTTTCTAAACTATCTGTTCCTACTAAAAACATACCAAGAGCCTGTTGCCCAAGTACATACGCCTTTTTAGGAATAGGTTGTGTGTAACCATCTTCCAACATTTGGATAGCGTAGCGTTTAGCTGTTGCAATTTGACGGTCCTTATTTACAACTACAATATCTTTATGCTCTTTTAAGAAACCAAGGTCATACGCTTCATAAGCGGAAGTGGCCACTTTTGCCATAGCTACATTGATGAAATAATCTCTTAATTTATTGAGCTTTACATCATCTATTAGAACGCCTTCAGTTGCACGTAATGCCATTTCCTTAGAACCTGCACCTCCGGGAATAATACCCACGCCAAACTCAACCAATCCGATATACGTTTCAGCGGCGGCCACAACCTTATCAGCATGCATGCTCATTTCACAAGCACCTCCAAAAGTGTAACCGTGGGGTGCTATAATGGTAGGACAAGACGAATATCGCAGACGCATTACAGTGTCTTGAAAATATTTAACAGAGAAGTTCAATTCGTCATATTCCTGCTCAACTGCCATCATAAACACCATTCCTAGGTTGGCGCCAACTGAAAAGTTAGCTGCTTGATTACCTAAGATTACAGCTTCGTATTCAGTTTCTGCAAGATCAATACCTTTGTTAATGGCTTGTAAAACCTCACCACCCAACGTATTCATTTTTGATTGAAACTCTACATTCAATACACCATCACCTAAGTGCTGAATAGAAGCTCCTGCATTTTTCCATATCGTTTTTGCTTCTCTGATATTATCGAGAATAATGAATGCATCCTGACCGGGAATTTTCTCTTGAGATTTGCTTGGAATAGCATAATAATACTTGGCTCCGTCTTTTACGGTATAGAAGGAAGTGTTTCCATTGGTCAGCATTTCAGCGACCCAAGTAGCAGGTTGTAAACCTTCGGCTTTCATCAATTCAATACCTTTTTCTACACCAATGGCGTCCCAAATTTCAAATGGGCCATTTTCCCAACCAAAGCCTGCTTTCATAGCATCGTCTATCCTGTAAAGTTCATCAGAAATTTCAGGAATACGATTTTGAACATAGGCAAACATAGCTGCGAAGTTCTTGCGGTAGAATTCACCTGCTTTGTCTTTTCCACTCACTAAAATTTTAAACCGATCTATAACTTTATCAACGGTTTTAGTTAGTTCTAGGGTTGCAAAAGATGCTTTTTTGTTTGGACGATATTCTAATGTAGTAAGATCTAATGAAAGTATTTCACTTTTACCATTATTGGTTGTTTTTTTATAAAATCCTTGTCCGGTTTTACTGCCTAGCCATTTATTTTCCATCATTTTGCTAATGAAATCTGGCAGTTTGAATAGTTCATGAGCTTCATCATTTGGACAGTTTTCATATAAACCATTAGCAACATGTACCAACGTGTCTAGTCCAACCACATCAACGGTGCGGAAAGTTGCAGATTTTGGACGGCCGATAACAGGGCCGGT
>JAGQYU010000055.1:0-5153 GCA_020435885.1 Flavobacteriaceae bacterium | reverse complement strand
GAGGTTTTTCCTAAGAACTTTTCGCCATACATCATCAAGAAATCAGTCACTTCCTGTTTGCAATTTGGCCCTGGGACAACCTCAAATAATTTCAAATATCTTGGCGGATTGAAAAAGTGAGTTACGGCAAAATGTTGCTGAAAATCTTCACTTCTACCTTCGTTCATAAATTTGATTGGAATACCCGAAGTGTTGGAAGTAATTAGTGTACCCGGTTTTCTGTATTTCTCAATCTGCTCAAAAACAGATTTTTTAATGTCCAACCTTTCAACAACCACTTCCATAACCCAATCTACATCTTTTATTTTTGGAAGATCATCTTCTAAATTGCCGGTAGTAATCCTTTTGGCAAATTTTTGATCGTAAATAGGCGAAGGTTTTGATTTTAGAGTTTTGGTTAAACTTTCATTGACAATTCTATTTCTTACTTGTTTGCTCTCAAGTGTCAGTCCTTTTGCCTTTTCGGCATCGGTTGGTTCTTTAGGTACAATATCAAGTAATAATACTTCTACACCAATGTTGGCAAAGTGGCATGCAATACCTGATCCCATAATACCGGAACCTATTACTGCTACTTTTTTAATAGTTCTTTTTTTCATTAGAAATTGCAGAATTAATTTTTATACAGCTTTGCGTTCAGCATCAGTAAAAATGGAACGTTCGTTGATAAGTTGATTTATTTTATCGATCACTTCAAAAAAATGATTAATCTTTTCCTTGCTTAAATTCTCTCTTACTTTTTCATTAAAAGTAATGACAGATTGCCTGGAAACTTTTCTTTTTTCCTTGCCGAAATCAGTTAGTTTTATAAGTACACTTCTTCCGTCTTCAGGGTTTCTTTCTCTGTAAATAAGACCAATGTCTTCCATATTCTTTAAAATTCTTGAAAGACTTGTAGGCTCCATTCCCATCTGTGGGCCTAATGCTGTGGAAGGTGTACCATTCTCAGAATCAATATTTAACAGTACAAAAGCTGTAGCCATTGTGCTGTTGTGTCTAGCAGCTTGTTCGTTATACATTTTAGCGACTGCTTGCCAAGTTGCTCTAAGAGCATGATCTATAGTAGTTTCCTTTTGCATAGCTCAAATATATAAAAAAATATTATGCATGCATAATAAATTTTAAAAAAATTATAACTGTAACAAATCATACCTTTTAATGTCAAATGAATATCTTTGAAAAAATTTAACTATTATTATGGATGATTTACTGGTTGTAGATGAGGTTGTAAAGCGATATGGAAACTATACAGCGCTTAACAATGTGTCTATCAATGTGCCTCAAGGAACAATTTTTGGCTTGTTAGGACCTAACGGGGCAGGCAAAACTACACTGATACGTATTATTAATCAAATTACGATGCCTGATGAGGGGAGTGTGATTTTAGGAGGAGAAAAGCTACAACAAAAGCATATAAAAGATATAGGCTATCTACCCGAAGAAAGAGGTTTGTATAAATCTATGAAAGTGGGTGAGCAGGCTCTTTATTTAGCTCAGTTAAAAGGATTGAGCAAAGCTAAAGCCAAAGAACAATTAAAATATTGGTTTGATAAGTTTGAAATTGGAGATTGGTGGAACAAGAAGATACAAGAACTTTCTAAAGGTATGGCACAGAAGATACAGTTCATAGTAACAGTATTGCATCAACCTAAGTTATTGATCTTTGATGAACCTTTTAGCGGTTTTGATCCTATCAATGCCAATTTAATTAAGGATGAAATTTTAAAACTGAGAGATCAAGGAGCAACAGTTATTTTTTCTACACACAGAATGGAGTCGGTTGAGGAGCTTTGTGACCACATTGCCTTAATTAATAAATCCAATAAAATACTGGATGGAAAGTTAATTGATATTAAAAGAGAATTCAGAACGAACACCTACGAAGTAGGATTGATAACAGATAGAAAGGCAGAAGTAACTCAGAACTTGAAGGAGCATTTTGAATTGACTGAAGCTAATTTTAAGACCATTAATGATGAGTTGAAATTTAATGTAAAAGTAAGTTCAAACGAATCTGCTAATCAGTTGATATCGCATTTAACCTCTCAGGGCCAACTAACACATTTTGTAGAGATCATCCCAAGTGTTAATGATATTTTCATCCAAACAGTAAAAAACAACTAACATGAATCATTTAAAACTTATAACCGAAAGGGAATTTTTAAATAAGGTAAAGAACAAGACTTTTATCATAATGACCTTTGTGAGTCCTTTGATTATGGTAGGTATTTTTGCTTTGGTGGCGTATCTAACGCAGTTGAACAATGACAAAGTGCGTACAATTTCCGTGTTGGATGAAAGTAATCTTTTTGCTAATGAATTTGAAAATACCGAACATACTAAGTATCATATCTTAACCAATGTTACCCTTGATGATGCAAAGAAGATAGTACAAGAATCTAATAATTACGGATTGCTTTACATCCCCAAAGGGCATACGGTAGATGAACTTTCCGATAAAATTATTTTCTTTTCGGAAGAGTCTCCTTCTTTGATCGTAATGGATAAAATTGAAAACCGTATTGAAGAAAAAGCGAGAAATATAAAGTTAAAAGAATCGGGGTTAGATCCGGAAGTTATCAATAAGTTAAAAGTAAATATTTCTGCAAGCCTTGAAACTTTTAGTGGTGAAAAAACCTCAAAAATAGGTGGAGGCCTTAAATTAATTTTTGGTGGGGCTGCCGGCTATTTGTTGTTCATGTTTATTATTATTTATGGCAATATGATAATGCGTAGTGTTATTGAAGAAAAGACCAGTAGAATTATTGAAGTGATCATCTCATCAGTAAAACCGATTCAATTACTACTTGGGAAGATTTTTGGTACATCACTAGCGGGCATTTCTCAGTTTTTGGTTTGGGTTGTGATAGGTGGTATTTTGTTAACGGTACTGTCTACTTTTTTTGGTATTGATGTTGCCGGAAGTCAGATGGCTAACGGGCAGATACCAGCTAATCAGTTACCTAATAATGAAGTGGCTTTAGTAGTTCAGGAAATGTGGAATTTGCCAATAGCTAATCTTATCATTATGTTCATCCTTTTCTTTATAGGAGGATATTTACTGTATAGTTCCTTATACGCCGCCATTGGTGCTGCTGTTGATAATGAAACGGACACGCAACAATTTATGATGCCTATAGTAATGCCATTAGTATTAGCTATTTATGTAGGTTTCTTCACAGTAATAGAAAACCCGCATGGCACTGTTTCGCAGGTATTTTCATTCATACCGTTTACCTCTCCGGTAGTTATGTTAATGCGTATTCCTTTTGGAGTTCCATTATGGCAACAAATACTGTCAGTTGTAATTTTGTTCGGAACATTTTATTTATTTGTGATTTTTGCCGCTAAAATATACCGAGTTGGTATTTTAATGTATGGTAAAAAACCAACATATAAAGAATTGTACAAATGGCTTAAGTATTAATTTTTTTAAAGTATGGAAAAGATAAAAGAAATATTAAACTACACCTTTACATTTAGTGAGCATGTATCAATCAATATAAAAGAGCTATTGATTGTTGTTTTAGTACTTTTTGTTGCTTCTTTTCTTTTAACAATATTAAGAAGGCTAATTACCAGAAAAATTCCTTTACAAGATAAAGCCAAATTTGTATCTATATTTTCATATACCAAATGGTTTTTATATGTGGTGATTTTATTAACCACACTCCATAATATGGGCGTTAATGTAAACGCTATTTTTGCGGCTTCAGCAGCGTTGCTGGTTGGAATTGGTTTAGCATTACAGACGTTGTTTCAAGATATAATTTCTGGAGTTTTTATATTGGTAGACCAATCAGTTCATGTTGGTGATATCATTGAACTGGAAGGCAAAGTTGGAAGAGTTGAAGAAATAAAATTACGCACTACCAGAGCCGTAACTATTGATAATAAAGTATTGGTGATACCCAATCACTTATATTTAACAAACAGCTTGTATAACTGGACAGCAAACGGTATTGAAACGAGAGAAAATGTAACGGTCGGCGTAGCTTATGGTAGTGATGTGCAACTGGTTAAAAAATTGTTATTACAGGCTGCAAGTAATCACCCTGCAGTGTTACAAGAACCCGAGCCAACAGTTCTTTTTACCAATTTTGGCGATAGCTCGTTAGATTTTAAACTGGTATTTACACTAAACAATAGCTTTGAGGCATCTATGCCAAAAAGTGATATCCGTTTTGAAATTGACCGTTTGTTCAGAGAAAATAATATCACCATACCATTTCCGCAAAGAGATGTGCATTTATATCAACAATAAAAAAATAAAAACATGTCAAAAATATTGATCGTAGAAGATGAGTCAGCCATTAGAAGGGTTTTAAGAAAGATCATTGAAGAGGAAAATACTGCCTATGAAGTTGAAGAAGCAGAAGACGGATTGGAAGGCATTGAAATGATAAAAAATAATGATTATGACCTTGTTTTATGTGATATTAAAATGCCTAAGATGGATGGGGTAGAAGTGTTGGAAAAGGCCCAAGTAATAAAACCGGAAATACCTTTTTTAATGATCTCCGGCCATGGTGATTTAGATACTGCTGTACAAACCATGCGTATGGGAGCCTTTGATTATATTTCAAAACCACCGGATCTGAATCGTTTGCTAAATGCTGTTAGAAATGCGTTGGATAAAAAGAACTTAGTAGTTGAAAATAAACAGCTAAAGAAAAAAGTAAGTAAGAATTATGAAATGATTGGCGATAGCAAAGCCATCTCACATATCAAAGAAATTATTGAAAAAGTAGCTGCTACTGATGCCAGAGTGCTTATTACTGGCCCAAATGGTACTGGTAAAGAATTGGTAGCACATTGGCTTCATGAAAAAAGTGAACGTGCCAAAGCACCTATGATAGAGGTTAATTGCGCTGCGATCCCGTCAGAATTGATTGAAAGTGAGTTGTTTGGACATATAAAGGGTTCCTTTACGGGAGCCAATAAAGACCGTGCAGGTAAATTTGAAGCTGCTAATGGAGGCACTATTTTTTTAGATGAGGTTGGTGATATGAGCCTTTCGGCGCAGGCTAAAGTGCTTAGAGCTTTGCAGGAAAATAAAGTAAGCAGAGTTGGTAGTGATAAGGATATAACAGTAAATGTAAGAGTAGTAGCGGCCACCAATAAAGACCTTCAAAAAGAAATTACTGAGGGCA
>JAGQYU010000312.1 GCA_020435885.1 Flavobacteriaceae bacterium | reverse complement strand
GAAGGAGTTGATTTTGAGCGTATTGGTAAAACAGTGGAAAGTGAGCCGCATGTAGAATTTGATCAGGTGTTTGGTATGGAAATACCTTTCTTTTCGGAAGAAGCCCAGTTTACACAACGCATAAAGCTTCTCAATAAAGAAGTAAAAGTTATAAAAGCAATTCTTGAGTACCAGACTTGTGATGATAAAGCATGTTTGTTTGAGCCGGGGATGGAGCTTATGATATCGTTGGATGGTTCTGCGGTTGTAACCGAAAAAAAAGAAATTGACGAGGAAAGTAAAGCGCTTACCAATCAATTAAAATTAGAACTAAAGGATAAAGACAAATATTTAAAAGGAGAATCAAAAGGAGAAAGCAACCTTTTAAAGATATTTATTTTAGGTTTTTTAGGTGGATTAATAGCATTGTTGACCCCCTGCGTTTTCCCTATGATTCCTTTAACGGTATCGTTCTTCACAAAAAAGAATGACAAAGACAAGTCAGGTAAATCCAAAGCATTTTTATATGGTTTCTTTATAGTGTTTATTTACCTTTTATTGAGTATCCCTTTCCATTTAATGGATTCATTAGACCCAGAAATTTTAAATAACATTTCTACCAACGTTTGGCTAAACGTGGCATTTTTTGTCATTTTTATGTTCTTTGCCTTTTCATTTTTCGGATATTACGAAATTACATTACCAAGTTCTTGGGGAAATAAAATGGATACTGCTTCCGGTATTGGAGGAGCTATCGGAGTATTCTTTATGGCATTGACATTAGCCATAGTTTCATTTTCATGTACTGGGCCTATATTGGGTTCTTTGTTGGTAGGTTCTTTAACTGCTGATGGAGGGGCTATACAACTCTCTGCCGGAATGGTAGGATTTGGCGTAGCCTTGGCCTTGCCATTTACATTATTTGCTCTTTTCCCAAGCTGGTTAAAATCACTTCCAAAATCAGGCGGATGGCTTAATACTGTTAAGGTTGTACTAGGTTTTATTGAAGTGGCATTGGCATTCAAGTTCCTTTCAAATGCGGATTTGGTTGAGCATTGGGGCTTATTAAAGAGAGAAGTTTTTATTGGTATATGGATAGCTGTTTTCGTAGGGATGGCACTTTACCTATTTGGAAAGATCAAATTCCCTCATGATAGCCCTCTTCAAAAGTTAAGCAAAGGCAGATTAGTTTTTGGTCTTATCACAGCACTTTTTGTGGGGTATTTAGGTTACGGGTTGTTTGGTGGTGATTTGAAATTGTTGAGTGGTTTCCCTCCACCGGAATTTTATTCACTTCAGGAAAAAGAATCTGATTGCCCTTTAAATCTCAATTGTTATAAAGATTTTGATGAAGGGATTGCCTACGCAAAAGAAAAGAATATGCCTGTAATACTAGATTTTACAGGATGGGCATGTGTTAATTGTCGAAAAATGGAAGAAAATGTTTGGAGTGATACCCAAGTGTATGAAGAGCTGCAGAAATATGTTCTTATATCACTTTATGTGGATGATAAAAGAGAACTCCCAACAGGTGAGCAATTCGATTTTGAAAAAGCAAATGGACAGGTTAAAAAAATTGAAACTATTGGTGCTAAGTGGGCTACTTTTCAAACAGTTAATTTTGAGGCAGCTTCTCAACCATTTTATGTATTGATGACGCCGGATTATAGATTGCTGAACTATCCGGAGAAATATACCGATAAAGCCACTTACTTGCAGTGGTTAAAAGATGGATTACAAAATTTTGAAGGAAATCAAACTCCTCAACAAAATATTTTTACAATCCCTACAACCAATTAGCAGTAGCTGTAAATGTTTATATTTGTCTGTATTTATAAGTATCTATGGATAATAAAATAAAAGACAAAATAGAACAACTTCAGCAGAAGTATGGGGCTATAGATCAAGACCTTGAAACACATTTGGATGGATTGCTGCAAAGCAAACCTATAACGTATTGGGATTATATCCATACGGATGCTTTGCTAAACATGCAATTGCAACGTACGGTTTGGCCAGATGAAATGGTCTTCATTATGTATCATCAAATTAATGAACTGATCTTTAAGATGATACTGTGGGAAATAAAACAAGTGGCTCATCATAAGGAATTAACAACTGATTTTTTTGTATCTCGCTTAAAGCGAATTAGCCGCTATTTCGATATGCTTACAGAATCTTTCAATATTATGAAAGAGGGCATGGAGCTAGAACAATACATGAAGTTCAGAGATACGTTAACACCAGCAAGCGGATTTCAAAGTGCACAGTACAGGCTGATTGAATTTTGTGCTACGGAACTCATCAATTTGATAGATTACAGGTTTAGAGCAACTATAGACAGAAATACACCTTTTGAACACGCTTTTGAGCATTTATATTGGCAGGCAGCGGGCAAAGATCATAAAACAGGCAAAAAATCTTTCTTATTGCAACAATTTGAGGGAAAATATAAAGATGAGTTCCTTAAAACGATGAAAGAGTACAACACAATCAACTTGTGGACTAAATTTAAAACGCTGCCAAAAGAAGATCAACAAAATATTGATCTTATAAATGCAATGAGACATTTAGATTATACCATAAACATCCGTTGGGTAATGGCGCATTACAGTGCAGCAGTTAAATATATTGGCGATGGTAATGAAGAAGCTACAGGTGGTAGTGATTGGCGAAAATATATGCACCCAAAATATCAAAAGCGTATTTTCTTTCCTGATCTTTGGACAAAAGAAGAATTTGATAACTGGGGTATAGATAACCTTACTTCCTATAAAATTTTAACCTAATCATAATATTCTGATTGATAACTTGTTATATTTTTGGAACAAAAATTGTTACTTCTTGCTTAAAGAAAGAGTTTATATGAAAAAAGCGTTATTAATAATTGTTTTTTTAGGAGGAATAATTACTGCTAATTCCCAAAACACTACCAAAGCTTTTGATAAAGGAGAATGGCTTCGTTTTAGGATCAGCTATAGTAATTTCTTAAACGCAGGCAATGCTACGTTGCAGGTAAAAGAAACCACTTATAATGGACAAAAAACATATCATGCAGTTGGTAAAGGAAAAACAACGGGAGTAGTAAGTTGGTTTTTCAAAGTAAAAGACAATTACGAGTCTTATTTTTCTAAAGACGAAATAAAACCTTATAAATTCATCCGAAAAATTGATGAAGGAGGTTACACTAAGGATAAAGAAATTTATTTTGATCATTCCACCCAAAAAGCACTAGTAAAAGACAAGAAGAAAGACACGGAGGAGTTCTATAATATCAATAAAGATGTTCAAGATATGGTGTCGGCTTTATATTATTTAAGAGGCCGAGATCTTTCTAACCTTAAAGAAGGAGATGAGGTTAAACTGACCATGTTTTTTGATCAGACTAATTACGAATTTAAACTTCGTTTTTTAGGCAAAGAAACCCTTAAAACAGATTTTGGCAAGATAGCCGCCGCTAAATTTAGACCTTTGGTGCAAGCGGGTAGGGTTTTTAAAGAAGAAGAAAGTTTAACGGTTTGGGTAAGTGATGATGAAAATAAAGTACCATTACTTATTAAAGCATCCTTAGCAGTGGGGTCTTTAAGAGCCGATTTAGATGCCTTTAAAGGATTGGCCAATCCTTTTCCTATAATTTTTTAACGTAATTAACTTTAATCATTTTACATAAAATAGTAGATTTGCGCTGTTGTTTTAGAAAATGATTAAAAATTTCGTGAAGTACCCCGTTTTACTATTTTTCTTATTGATATTAATTTCTTGCAAAGATGATGTGAAGGAAGAAAATAATATCGAAGAAAATATAGTGGCTCCAAAACTTATAGAAAGGTTTGGATATATACTAAACGATTTTAAAGTAGTTGAAGATACCATTAGGAATGGCGATAGCTTTGGAGAGATTTTGTACAAAAACCACGTTGAATACCCCGAAGTTTATAAGATTGTAGAAAACTGTAAAGATTCCTTTGATATACGCAAGCTGATTGCCGGAAAACCCTACACCATACTGGCAAAAAAAGATACCACAGAAAAAGCGCAGGTTTTTATTTACCACCCTAGTAAAACAGAGTATGTAGTTATAGATTTTAGAGATTCTATCTATGCAAATAATTTTAAAAAAACAATAAAGACAATTACTAGAACTGCCTCGGGCAGTATTGAATCATCGCTTTCTGAAGCGTTGGAAGATGAGGGTGTTGATTATGCTGTGGTTAACGAAATGTCTGATATCTATGCTTGGACCATAGACTTTTTCCACCTTCAAAAAGAAGATAAGTTCAAGGTTATTTTTGAAGAAAAGTATGTGGACGATACAGTTTATGTTGGCATTGGCGATGTTAAAGCAGCATATTTTGAACATAAGAAAGAACCTTTCTATGCATTCAAATATGTAACAGACTCTGTAAAGAACGTTTCTGATTATTATGATGATAACGGGAATAGTCTTAGAAGACAATTCTTAAAAGCACCTTTAAAATTTAGTAGAATTTCTTCAAGATATAACTTAAAGCGCTTCATTAAATATTACGGAAGGGTAAAGCCCCATAGAGGTACTGATTTTGCAGCACCAATCGGTACAGAAATTATGAGTACCGCAAATGGTACGGTTGTAGAGTCAGCCAGAAGAGGGGGCAATGGTAATTATGTAAAAGTCAAACATAATTCAGTTTATAGTACACAATACCTTCATATGAAGAAAAGAGCTGTAAAAGTGGGGGATTATGTTAGACAGGGAGATGTAATTGGTTGGGTTGGTATGACAGGAAACACCTCTGGCCCGCATGTATGTTACCGATTCTGGAAAAACGGAAAAGAAGTTGATCCTTTAAAAGAAAAACTACCCTCAGCAGAACCTATTAAAGACAGTTTAAAAAGCAACTATTTAGCATTTATAGTTCCTTTGCAGCAACAGTTAGACAGCACACAAATTCAATAACAAGTAAATTCGCTAAACATGGCATTAAAAAATATAAATCCAACTAAAACACAGGCTTGGAAAAAATTGTCTGATGCATATAACAGCACCAGTACTATAGAAATGAAATCACTTTTCCGTCAAGATAATAACAGGAAAGAGAAATATACTATTGCATATAACAATTTCACATTAGATTTTTCAAAGAACCGTATAACGGATGAAATTTTTCAATATCTGATTGATCTTGCTAACGAAACTGACCTTGCTGATGGGATTCAGAAAATGTTTTCAGGAGATAAAATCAACGAAACAGAGAATAGAGCAGTTTTACATACCGCATTGCGAAGTTTTTCCGGCAAGGAGATTCTGTTAGATGGTACTAACGTGATGTTAGAAGTGAAAGAAACATTAGAAAAGATGAAGAATTTTACTAATGATGTTGTTAGCGGTAAATTTAAAGGGTATACAGGGAAATCTATTACTGATATTGTGAATATAGGTATTGGCGGATCAGACCTTGGCCCTAGAATGGTGGTCGATGCGTTGCAGTATTATAAAAATCATTTAAAGACACATTTCATCTCAAATATTGATGGAGACCATGTTATGGAAACCATTAAAAATTTGGATCCGGAAACTACACTTTTTATCATCGTTTCAAAAACATTCACCACTCAAGAAACGTTGACCAATGCGCTTACGGTTAAAAAATGGTTCTTACAATCAGCCAAAGAAAGTGACATTAAGCACAATTTTGTGGCAGTATCTACCAATCTGAGCAAGGTCTATGAATTTGGTATTGATAAGGACAATGTATTTACTATGTGGGATTGGGTTGGAGGTCGCTATTCTATGTGGAGCGCTGTTGGTCTATCCATAAGTTTAGCATTGGGGTTTGATAACTTTAAACAATTGCTTAAAGGTGCTTATGAAATGGATAATCATTTTAAAACCGCTCCTTTTGAAAAGAATATCCCTGTAGTTTTGGCATTGATAAGTATTTGGTATAATAATTTTTACAATACGGATGCGGAGGTTGTTATACCTTATTCTCAATATTTAAGCCAGCTGGTACCTTATTTGCAACAACTTTCTATGGAAAGTAACGGTAAATCTGTTGATAGAGATGGTAGCAGCGTAGCATATCAGACCGGAAATATCATTTGGGGAAATACAGGAACCAATGTGCAACATGCTTTTATGCAATTAGTACATCAAGGAACTAAATTGATTCCTGTAGATTTTATTGGTTTTGATGAATCACTTTATGGTAATGAAGATCACCATGTAAAATTAATGGCCAATTTCTATGCACAGTCAGAAGCTTTATATCTTGGAAAAACAAAGGAAGAGGCTCATTTAGAATTAAAACTGAGTAAAAATCATGATAAGATAGGTCAATTATTACCTTTTAAAGTCTTTGAAGGAAATAAACCTTCTAATGTTTTGGTGTTTGATAAATTAACGCCCAAAAGCCTTGGAATGCTTATTGCAAGTTATGAACACAAAACTTTTGTTCAAGGATATATTTGGAATATTTACAGTTTTGATCAGTTCGGAGTTGAATTAGGTAAAGAAATGGCAAATAAACTGCTAAAAAATTAGAAATTTCTCAACATTTTAAAATTATTCTAAATAGTTGTTTGTTAGCATTTTAAATCAAAATTTTTACACTTTTTTTATTGAATAGATTATCTTTGTATCGCAATGCAAAAAGTTAATCTTTTCTTAAAGTTGTTTGTTTAATGAAATGATTACTTTTGCCAAGCAAATTATAAACTAATTCAAAAAACATGAAGAAAATTACTAGACTTGTAATGGCAATGATGTTCTTACTTTCTACATCGGCCATTTTTGCACAAACAATTACTGGTACTGTTAATGACGAAACTGGTCCGCTTCCAGGTGCTAACGTTGTTATTAAAGGTACTTCTAATGGTACTACTACAGATTTTGACGGAAAATTCTCATTAAATGTTTCCGAAGGTTCTGGTGTAGCTGTTATTTCATTTATAGGCTATACAACTAAAAGTGTTAGCTATACTATAGCAACAGGAGAAACAAAAGACTTAGGAACTATTGTTCTTGAATCTGATAATGTATTAGA
>JAGQYU010000311.1:333-1959 GCA_020435885.1 Flavobacteriaceae bacterium | reverse complement strand
GGCCTTACAAATGTTTATGATGGAAAGCATATGGGTACCTGTGGTGATCTTTGTGCCAATGATTATAACTTTACAAGAGAAGATCAGGATAATTTTGCTATTGAGTCTTATAAAAGGTCTGCAAATGCATGGAAAGAGGGTAAATTTGATGATGAAATTGTGCCTGTAGAAGTTCCTCAACGTAAAGGGGATCCCATTTTAATTACCGAAGATGAAGAGTATAAGAATGTTTTTATTGAAAAGATTCCATCATTAAGACCTGTTTTTAATAAGGATGGTACAGTAACTGCCGCTAATGCTTCTACTTTAAATGACGGTGCTGCTGCATTAGTTATAATGAGTAAAGAAAAAGCAAACGAACTTAACCTAAAACCTTTAGCTACTATTAAAGGATATGCTGATGCTTCCTTAGAACCTGAATGGTTTACCATTGCTCCTGCTAAAGCGCTTCCAAAAGCATTGGATAAAGCATCAGTTTCTTTAAATGATGTAGATTATTTCGAATTTAATGAGGCATTTTCTGTTGTAGGGTTAGCAAACACAAAACTACTTGGTCTAGATCCTTCTAAAGTTAACGTTAATGGAGGTGCCGTTTCTTTAGGGCATCCTCTAGGCTGCTCTGGAGCTAGAATTGTTGTAACATTGATTAATGTATTGAAACAAAACGATGGCAACATAGGTGCAGCAGCTATTTGTAATGGCGGAGGTGGTGCCAGTGCTATTGTAATTCAAAACCAGTAACTATTTAATGGATTACGGTATTTGCAATCTGAGTAACGTTCCTGTAAGAATTTCTCCTGATCATAAAAGTGAAATGATTTCTGAATTGCTGTTTGGAGATCATTTTAAGGTATTGGACAGCTCTAAAGGGTGGATAAAAATTTGCATTGCAGCTGATAAAACAGAAGGTTGGATAGAAACATTACAATCCGTTAAAATCACAAAAGAATATTATACTAAACTGAATGAGGCTCCTTTCATTTTTACAAATGATCTGGTTGATTTTATTGAAGACAGCAATGCTAATTTGTTTCCTATAATTTTAGGTTCCCGTTTGCCGGAATATAAAGACAATGCTTTCAAATTAATCGAAGAAAACTACTTGTTTGAAGGAAATACAACTAATGCTTCCTCTAATAAGGCAAGTATTGTTAAAACAGCTTTTATGTACCTGAATAGCCCTTTTTTACTGGGAGGAAAAACACCCTTTGGCATAGATGCATCAGGATTAACACAGATGGCCTATAAAGTTAATGGTTATCAATTACCCAGAGAAGTTACAAAACAAGCAACTTTAGGTGAAGTACTAAGCTTTATAGAAGAATCTGAGCCCGGAGATTTGGCTTTTTTTGATGACAACGAAGGTAATATCATTCACACAGGGATAGTTTTAGCTAACAATTACATTATTCATTCATACGGTAAAGTAAGGGTTGACATGATAGATCAGAGTGGTATTTACAATCAGGAACTACGAAAACATACTCACAAGTTAAGGGTTATTAAGAAAATGTTCTAAAATAAAAAAGCCTCTCTTTTAAGGAGAAGCTTTTTAATCTATTTGTTATTGCTTAACTATTTTGAAGCATCCCAAATAGCTTTCATTTCTTTAAACTTATCGTCCAT
>JAGQYU010000311.1:0-286 GCA_020435885.1 Flavobacteriaceae bacterium | reverse complement strand
GTTCTTGCAATGTCAGCATCTGGTGTTCCATTATTGTTTTTCTTTTTAATTTCAAAAGCTTTTTCATAATAAGGAAGTACCTCTTTATATAAATCAACTTGTTTAGCCTTTATTTGATCATATTTTTTAAAGTTACTCAAGTTTTTGTTCATTTCATCAACCAATTCTTTATCTTGTTCCAGTAAAGCAGCACCCATATTCAAATAAGCGTCAGAGTAATTAGGGTCTAATTCCATCGCTTTTCTATAGTAACCTTTAGCTTCTTCAATATTTCCTTCTTCTTGAT
>JAGQYU010000054.1 GCA_020435885.1 Flavobacteriaceae bacterium | reverse complement strand
AAAGTTTAGTGGATTTTTAACGCTAATATTAGTGTTAATTGTGCAAGTTACTTTTGCACAAGAAAAAACTGTTTCTGGTACTGTATCTGATGAATCAGGACCTCTTCCTGGTGTTAGTGTGGTAGTCAAAGGCACTACCTCTGGAACAGAAACTGATTTTGACGGAAAGTATTCTATAACAGTTAAAACAGGGGATATCTTACGCTTCAGTTTTGTTGGAATGACAGCAAAAGAAGTTGTAGTTGGAGATTCTAATGTTATCAATATAATTTTAGAAGCCGACAATGTATTAGACGAAGTTGTTGTAACTGCATTAGGTATTAAAAGAGAGAAAAAATCTCTTGGTTATTCTACACAAGAAGTAAAAGGTGATGAAGTAAATACTGTTAAAGATGCTAACTTCGTTAATTCTTTATCAGGTAAAATTGCAGGTATTGATGTTAAAAGTAGTGGTACATTAGGGGGCTCCTCTAACGTAGTAATTAGAGGTTATTCATCAATTAACAATAGTAATCAAGCATTGTTTGTTGTTGACGGTGTTCCTGTAAGTAATATAAATAGTAATGGAATAAATCAACAAACAGGTCGTGGTGGATATGACTATGGAAATGCTGCTGCAGATATAAACCCTGATGATATTGAGTCTGTTAACGTTCTTAAAGGAGGTGCCGCAACTGCTTTATATGGTTACAGAGCTTCAAATGGTGTTGTAGTTATTACAACAAAAAAAGGTAAGCAAAATAAAGGAATTGGTGTTACTATAAACTCCTCAATAACTTTTAACTCATATAATCCTGATACTTTTGCAAAATACCAAAATGAGTATGGGGCTGGCTATTATGACGGATGGCACCCAGGCGGCTTTTATTTTGAAGATCAAAATGGTGATGGTACAGATGAAGCTTATACTCTTTCTGATTGGGATGGTTCTTATGGTACTGTTCCTTTTAATGAAAATTTATTGGTTTATCAATGGAATTCTTGGTATCCTCAATTGACCGATACTTATGGAGTCGCTACTCCTTGGGTGGCTGCTAAAAACGGTCCTGAATCTGTTTTTGAAACTGGTGCTACTCTGTTTAACAGTGTTTCATTAGATGGAGGTAATGAAAAAAGCAATTTCAAGTTAGGATATACAAAATTAGATCAAAAAGGTATAATGCCAAATAGTAAAATTATTAGAGACAATGTTGATTTCTATGGCAGTTATAATTTAACTGATAAACTAACTGCAGCTGCAAAAGTTACTTATGTTAAAACTGCTGGAAAAGGAAGATATGGTACTGGATATGATTCTAAAAACTTTATGCAAACTTCAAGACAGTGGTGGCAAACAAATGTAGATGTCCAAGAACAAAAAGAAGCATATTTTAGGACAAGGGAAAATATAACTTGGAATACCACTTATATCAACCATGATCTACACCCTATCTATCATGATAATGTATACTGGATGAGGTATGAAAATTTTGAAACTGATTTAAGAAATCGTGTTTTTGGAAATGCCTCATTGAATTATCAAGTTAATGATTGGTTAAGTATTTTTGGTAGAGTTTCACTAGATACCTATGCTGGCCACCAAGAAGAACGAATCAACAATCACAGTACTGATGTTTCGTTATATAGTATCTTCACAGAAGACTTTAATGAAGTGAACTATGACTTAATGTTCAACTTTGATAAAGATTTAACAGATAAAATAAATCTTAGAGGTGTTTTAGGTACTAACGTAATGAGACAAAGGTATTCAACTATTTTTGCCTCTACTAATGGCGGATTAAATGTTGATAGGTTATATGCTTTAAGTAACTCTGCCAACGCCATCGAAGCTCCAAATCAAAATAAATATTACATGGGAGTTGATGGTTATTACGCAAACGCAGCTTTAGGGTATGACAATTATTTATTCCTAGAAGGTTCTTTTAGAGTAGATGTTTCATCAACTTTACCTCAAGACGATAATTCATATAACTATTATGGCCTTTCTGGTAGTTTTGTATTTTCGGAATTGATAAAATCTGACTTTTTATCATTTGGTAAATTAAGATTGGGTTATGCAAAAACAGGTAACTCTGCAAGACCTTTAACATTATTCAATACATATGATTTAAATACACCTGTTAGAGGGCAGGCTTCAGCATCATTACCTTCAACCAATAATAACTCTAGTTTAACTAATGAGTATTCTGCAGAAACGGAAATTGGTTTAGAAATGGCATTTAAAAATAGAAGGTTAGGTTTTGATCTATCTTTATATAACAAAAAATCATCTGACCTCTTAAATAATATTGCTGTAACACCTGCTATAGGTTATTCAGGGCAATGGATTAATACTGGAGAAATGGAAAACAAAGGTGTTGAAGTAGCTCTTTGGGGTTCACCAATAAAAAATGATGATTTCGCTTGGGATATAAATGTAAGTTGGGCTAAAAACAAAAATAAAGTCTTATCACTTCCCCAAGGACTACCAGCTCTACAATTGGCAAGCGTTCAATCAGGACTTTCAATCAACGCCGTAGTAGGAGAACCTTTTGGAACTCTATATGGATCAGATTTTGTTTACTTAAATGGTCAAAAAGTAATTCTTGAAAATGGTGCTTATGCCGTAACTGAAAGTCAAAATGAAAATTTAGGAACTTTTCAACCTGATTGGAAAGGTGGTTTAAAAAATACTTTTAATTATAAAAACCTTTCTTTTAGCTTTTTGATAGATATGCAAAAAGGAGGAAAAGTATTCTCTTTAGACACATGGTATGGTATGGCTACTGGTCTTTATCCTGAAACAGCAGGACTAAATGAATTAGGGAATCCTGTTAGAGCCCCATTAACAGATGGTAATGATAGTGGTGGTATTTTATTGCAAGGTGTACAAGCAGATGGAACTCCAAATACAGTAAGAGCAAGGATGGACTATTATGCTCATGCCCTTGGGTATTCAAAATCTCCTCATGCTTTACATGTTTATGATGCCGGATTCATTAAATTAAGAGAAGTAGCATTATCATATTCACTACCTAGTAAACTTCTTAAAGATGGATTCTTTAAAAATGTGACTATAACTGCAATAGGTAGAAACTTGTGGATTATTGATAAAGATATACCTTATAGTGATCCTGAAGCTGGTTTAAGTTCTGGGAATATTCAAGGATATCAATCAGGAGCATATCCGTCTACTAAAGATTATGGATTCAATATTAAGTTAGAATTTTAAAATGAAAAAAATGAAAAAAATAATTTTAATAGCCTTTTTAATAGGTATAAGTTCTGCTTGTGAAGACTTTGAAGGCTGGAACGTAGACGATAAGAACCCAAGTGAGGTTCCAGCTAGTTATTTGCTCACAAGCTCTGAAAGAGATTTGTTTCTTAGAATAACGAGTACAAGTGTAAATTATAATATCTTTAAGCTATTTGCACAATATTGGAATGAAACTCAATACACAGATGAAGTAAATTATGATATCAGAGGTAGAGACATTGGTGGAAATTTTTCTCTTTACCTTTATCGTGATGTGTTGAATGACCTAAAAGATGCTCAACGAATAATTAACGAAGATGAGTTTTTAAGTGCTGATTTAAAATCAACTCAATCAGGTGTTTTAGAAGCCTTACAAATTTTCACTTGGCATGTCCTTGTAGATACCTACGGAAATATTCCTTATACTGAGGCCTTACAAGGTGTTGAAAACCTAACTCCTGTTTATGATGATGACGAAGCTATATATAACGATTTATTTGTTCGTATTGATAATGCACTAAGTATGCTAAATGCTGGATCTGAATCCTTTGGAGATGCTGATCTGATTTATGGAGGTGATACCGGTAAATGGAAAAAATTCTTAAATTCTTTAAAATTAAGGATGGCTGTAAGAATTTCTGATTTCAATAATAGTAAAGCTACTCAACTTGCTTCAGAAGCCATCGCCGGTGGACTTTTTGAATCAAATAGTGATAATGCCGCTTTTCCTTTCGAAACTACTCCACCAAACACAAACCCTGTATGGACTAGTTTAGTGCAATCAGGTCGTAATGATTTCGTCGTTGCAAACACTTTTGTTGATTTAATAGCGCCCTTAAATGACCCTAGAGCTTCTGTTTTTATGGATGATAATGTAACTCCATATCAAGGAGGCATCTATGGAACAGGTAGTTCTTATGTTGACAATACCCATATTGGTGAGCTTTGGCACACTCCAGATTTAGAAGGAATTATATTAAGTTATGATGAAATTCAATTCTTATTAGCTGAAGCAGTTAAAAAAGGGTTAATTAGCGGCAATGCTGAAACTTACTATAAAAATGCTGTTTCAGCTTCTATAATCTATTGGGGAGGAACTCAGTCTGACGCTGATACATATCTAGCGCAAGCTAGTGTTGCATATGATGATTCTAATTGGAAAAAATCAATAGGAATTCAAAAATATATAGCACTTTATGGTAGAGGTTTTGAAGCTTGGTCCTCATGGAGGGTGCTAGACTACCCTGACACATTTATAAGACCTGAGATTTCTGAGGAACCTGTTCCACGTAGATATTTATATGGAAATGATGATGGTGATGTAAATAGCGTAAACTATGAAGCTGCTAGTTCTGCAATGGGAGGTGATTTAAAATCCTCTAGGATATTTTGGGATATAACTGGTCAAGGAAATTAAAGAAGTTTCAATTTATTTAAAAACCACTTTTTAAAAGTGGTTTTTTTATTTAATACAATATATAACTAATTACTAAAGATTAAAAATGCCTATAACCAGAATAACATAATAGAGATAAACTAAATTTAAAACATTCCTATTCAAATTTTAACCTTAAAAAATTGTTTTATTAACTATTTTTTAAGATTTTTGACAGCAATTAATTCAAATAATCGTACAATGAAAACAAAGTTTAGTGGATTTTTAACGCTA
>JAGQYU010000310.1 GCA_020435885.1 Flavobacteriaceae bacterium | reverse complement strand
ATACAAGCAAATTTGTAAATTCAGCGAATGCTTTAACAGGAGGTTTTTATAATAAAATAAATTCTGTAAGAGAGTATTCTAACCTTAAAACCTACAACGAACAGCTTTTAGAAGAAAACACTCGGTTAAAAAATCTGCTATCCATAAAAGAGATGGATACTTCTAACACACCTGTTGTTGTAATAGACTCTAACAAGTATCATCAAAAATATAGTTATATTCCTGCTAAAGTGATTAAAAACCAATATCACAAAAAATATAATTATCTAACTATCAATAAAGGAGCAGAACAAAACATAAAGCCTGACCTGGGAGTAATCAACAGTAGAGGGATAATTGGAATTGTCAATACAGTAAAAAACAATTATTCAACAGTACTATCGATCCTAAATGATAATTCAAAAATTAACGTACGGCTTAAAAAAAGTATGCATTTTGGTACAATGCACTGGAATGGGAAGGATCCTAACATTTTGCAATTGATAGATTTACCTATAAGAGCAAACCTTAAACAAGGCGACACCATAGTTACCGGAGGAATGTCAACAATTTTCCCCGAAGGATTGCCTGTGGGTACTATAAGTAGCTTTGATATAGAAAACAACGCTTATAAAGATGTTAATATCAATCTTTTTAATGATATGACTGCCGTAGGGCCGGTTTATATTATCATGAATTTTGATAAAGAAGAAATTTTAGAACTTGAAGAAACCACACTGAATGAATGATATCCTAAAAAATATATTCTTGTTCTTCCTTTTGGTTTTTGTACAAGTAATTGTGTTTAATAATATACTCTTTTGGGGCTATTTAAATCCTTTGCCATATATTTTATTCATCATTGTTTATCCGCTTAAAAAAGACCGAGGATTTTTTTTAATCATTAGTTTTTTGCTAGGTTTGTGTATTGATTTTTTTATGGATTCCGGAGGTATCAATGCCGCTGCAACACTTTTTATTGCTTACATAAGATTACCCCTGTTAAAAAGTCTACTTAGAAAAACTGATATTGACTTTGCCTTATTTAATGTTGGCAAACTGCCATTCACTAAATTGATGAGTTATATCGCCATTTTAACTTTTTCACATCACTTTTTAATTTACTATCTTGAATATTTTAAAATATCTGCTTTAGGAACTGTTTTTTTAAGAGCTTTTTCTACTGGTATCTTTACAATTATTTTACTAATATTCAGTTTAATATTGATGAACAAGAGTAAGTAGTAATGGAAAGAAAATATGTAGCTTATTTTGCCGTATTAATTGTTGGACTGTTATTTATTGCCAGGTTGTTCTACCTTCAGGTGATAGACAATAAGTACAAACCTTCGCCATTAAATAATTCAGCCGTAGCAGTAAAGTATGATTACCCTGAAAGAGGTTTTATTTATGATAGAAACGGCGTTCTTATTGTAGCCAATCAACCATCGTATGATGTAATGATCATCCCTCAAGATGTTGAGCCTTTAGATACATTAGAATTTTGCGATCTACTTAAAATCACTAAAGAAGATTTTATAAAAAAATACGATAAAGCTCACATCTATTCTCCGAGGTTGCCCTCTGTATTTTTGGCGCAATTATCCAAAAGCAATTATGCTTTTCTACAAGAAAAAATGTATAAGTACAAAGGCTTTTATATTCAAAAACGTTCCTTAAGAGAGTATCCTATAAAATCTGCAGCTAACGCCCTTGGTTTTATTGGCGAGGTGAATAACGAATTACTTAAAAACAATAGTTACTATCAACAAGGTGAACTTATAGGGATAAATGGTGTAGAAAAGGAGTATGAAGAAGCTCTAAGAGGCAATAAAGGGGTAAAATTTATTCAAAAAAATAGGTTTAATAAAGAAATCGGCCCTTATAAAGCTGGTATTTATGATACGCTACCTACTGTTGGTAAAGACATCAATATTACTATTGACATTATACTACAACAGTATGGAGAAAAATTGATGGCAAATAAAAGAGGAGGGATTGTAGCTATTGAACCATCAAGTGGAGAAATCTTAGCAATGGTTTCCTCTCCTACTTATGATCCAAGTTTATTAGTAGGAAGAGAACGTTCAAAAAACTATAGTCAGCTTTATTATGACAGTATCAGCAAACCTTTGTATGATAGAGGTTTGTTAGCTCAGTATCCACCAGGATCACCTTTTAAAATTGTCAATGCTTTAATTGGTTTACAAGAAGGTGTCATTACTCCTGATACTTATTTTTATTGCCATGGAGGATATAAATATGGCAGAGGCCCAAAAGCGTTTATGGGATGTCATTGTGGTACGTATGGCGTACCCATAAATTTGAATGTAGGAATCTATAGATCATGTAATTCCTACTTTGCTAATGTTTATAAAAGGATTATTGAAAAGTATCCTACTTCTAAAGAAAGTATGAAAGTTTGGAGTGACCATGCAAAAAGCTTTGGCTTAGGAAACTATTTGAACAATGATTTATCTACTGGAAGAAAGGGTTTTATCCCTGATGATACTTTTTATGATAAATGGTATCCTAATGGCAGTTGGGGAGCTTCTACTACCATTTCTAACGCTATTGGGCAGGGTGAAATATTAACTACTCCTATTCAATTAGCAAATTTAACAGCAACAGTGGCAAACAGAGGCTTTTATTACACCCCTCATATCATAAAGAAGATAGACCATAAACCTATCCAGATTGACAATTTTATTACACCTAAAAAAACATCTATAGACCCCAACTATTTTGATTTAGTTGTAGAAGGTATGTTTGATGTTTTTGAAAAAGGGACAGCTAATACATCAAGAGTAAAAGGCATAGAA